>WFTF01000052.1 GCA_015485575.1 Patescibacteria group bacterium
AGCAGTTCTCCATTGCGATCATAAATGACACCTCGCTCAGCAATAATCATATTTTCCTCAATGCTGTTGTTTTCACTTATGTTGAAGTACTCTTCACCTTTCACCACCTGCAATACAAACAATTTACTTAAAAACCATGCAGCGATAAGTAAAAACACAACCGCAACAATACCTACATTTCGTACGGTAATAGGAAGTTCCCGTCGCCCTTCCATGCGCCCCTGATTAAATGCGGGTAAATTTGAAGAATCCAACAAAATCTCTTCAAAGGAAACAGGTGTTTTGATTCTTCGTTTTTGTCGCATACATATTTTATAAAAACAGTTTTGGTCGTAAGAAGTGTACTACAAGTAACAACATACCAAATCCGAGAGTGTAGCTGTATCCCATATTGTACCCAAAATATGCATCTATGCCTACTGCCAGCAAAAGTATTTCATAACCCTCATACAAAACCGTATAAATACCAACAGCAAGCAAAAACAACGGCACAGGTCCCGTGGAGGCAAATATAACAAGTAGCAAGAAAAAGGAGGCGCGAACAAACATAATCCCTATGGTACTACCATATTATCTTCCCTACTGGACGTAGCCGTACTTGTAGATGCCTGTGTATCAATCAATACATCTTCGGGAACTGGCACTACAAAGACACTCGTTTTTATATCCTGCAGTATCTGTTGTGCCTCTTCAAAGCTCACACTCTGCATCGGGGTGGTGCCGACACTTACAAACCGAATACCAGTTAGCGGTATATCCGGTGAAACGAAACCGTACTGTTCAGGCTCCGTTGGGATGGACTGAACCGTATGTATCTCTCCGTATACTCCTGACATGATTGAGGGTAATACCACCAAATCACCCTCAGATAACGTAATCCCCTGCGGCACCCCCACGCGTAGCTGTCCACCACCAATACCCTTAGCAGTGGTGTAGATATTAGGACCAATAATATATACCGTTGAGGTGAATCCTGGAGAAGTAATCAAACGCACCAAGGCGGTAGATGCAGTAACCTGTTGCACGAGACCAATGACAGTGTTGTCTTTGATATATACCGGCGCACCCACTTGGATACCGTCCTTACTCCCTCGGTCAAGCATCAGCACATCATATGGGAGCATACCAGGTCTCCCGATAACACTTGCTAAAATTCTCTGTTCCCCCTCATCACCCAATAGCTTGCGTAGTTCCTGATTTTCAGCAACAAGTGTTTTAATGGTGTAAGCATTACCACTTTCTTGTGCAAGTTGCGACTCGAGTACACGTATTTTTTCCAGTAACGCAGAACGGTCACGAAAGTACTGAGGGAAACTCTGACCTGAGTAATACAACCAGGTTTTTGCGGCATTGACCGGTGCCACCACCATCGCCACAACAGAACGAATAAACACCGGTACAATCATTAACGTTGCCAAACACAGCACCGTTACCGCAATAATACGAATGTATTTTTTATTCCGAGAGATACGGCGAGAGTTCACCCTCGTTATCGACGAGAATTTCTTCATAATTTTCCAAGTTCTCCAATACAATACCGGCCCCTCGCACCACCGCACGTAACGGATCCGGCACTACATACACCGGTACCTGCATCATATCCTCAAGCAATGAGGCCAATCCCGGCATAAGTGCACCACCACCAGAGATATGTATACCGCGCTGCATCACGTCCGCCAATACCTCAGGTGGTGTTTGTTCCAAAACCATACGCACAGACTCTACAATGGTATCCACCGAGTGTGACACCGCTTCTCGTATGTCTGTTGCGGTAATAATTACCTCACGCGGTAAACCGGTTACCACATCTCTTCCACGCACCACCATTTCTTTTTCATCCTCCTGAGAGGTAATGGAAGCAAGTATAATTTTTGCGTCTTCTGCTGTTTTATCTCCCACCAACACTTTAAACTGGTCGCGTATATAACTGACTATAGCCGCGTTTAGATGGTCTCCGGCAACCCGTAGATTTTTTGCAACTACAATTCCATTGAGTGAAATAACAGCGATGTCGGTATTCCCGCCACCGATATCAATAATCATATTACCTATCGCTTTGCCCACTGGCAACTTTGCTCCAATAGCAGCCGCCATGGGCTCCTCAATGAGAAACACATCGCGGGCACCTGCATTTTTAGCTGCATCACGCGCAGCTCGCATCTCCACATTGGTGATACCTGATGGTACTCCCACAAGAACCCGAGGAGCGATAATGCTCCGCATTTGACTTCGCACCTTCCCGATCAAGTATGCCAACATCTCCTCAGTAATCTCAAAGTCGGAAATCACACCATCCACAAGCGGACGAATAACTTCAATATGATTTGGTGTCCGTCCCAACATAGCTTTTGCTTCATTTCCCACCGCAACCAACTGCCCAGTCTTTCGGTTCAGTGCCACAATAGTGGGTTCATTCAGTACAATACCCTTCCCTTTGACGTAGACCAGTGTATTTGCGGTACCCAGATCAATACCCATATCTGTTGACACCGCTTCCACCATCCTCTCCAACTTTTTGAATACTTGTTTCATCTCCAGTTATTGTTTAGGTACCTGCAAAGGTGGTATACAATTCTTCCTCGGACAAATATTGAACATCACCACTTGCGCGATGTACCACCTCAAATCTCCCCTCCTCTTTTGTTTTTTTACTTGCCACAATTCTGTACGGCACACCCAAGAGATCCGCATCTGCAAATTTTTGTCCCGGGCGCAGGTATCGATCGTCATAGAGTACCTCCACCCCACGGCGCTGAAACGCAGTGTATATGCCATCTACCCAATCTCGTATCTGAGCATCATCCGTTTGCAATCCCACCAGGTGCACTTTGTATGGGGACACACTCTCCGGCCACACAATCCCCTTCTCATCTGCAAACTTTTCCACCAACACACCCATCATACGTGTGATACCGATACCGTAGGACCCCATCCATACTGCTGTTTTATCTCCATTTTCTTCATCATAAAAGAGTCCAACATCCTCAGCTTTCTGTCGCCCGAAGTTAAAGATATTCCCTACCTCTGCAGTCTTTACCTTCTCCATTTCCTCCGGTATAACCCCCAGTTCCTTGCACGCCTCGGCACTAAACACCTCTTCATTGATGGCAATTTTCTTTTCCCGATTGATATAGCACAGGTCCTCCCCGGCATCACACACAGTTTGAAACTCGTGACTGTACTGTGTAAACGCGCCCCCATCCGCAAAAGTAACGTATGTATCCTCACCCACTCCCATACGCTCAAAGGAGCGCAGGTACGCCTCCTTACACGCTTCATAGTAAGCGGTATGATCCTCTTCGGAGCGACAAAAGGAGTAGGCATCTTTCATAATAAACTCACGTCCTCGCATCATACCGCTTTTTGCTCGCAGTTCGTTTCGGAGCTTATTCTGGAATTGGTAGATATACACCGGAAGATCTTTATAGCTGGAGATATGATTTTTCATCATGTCCGCAAGTGGCTCTTCATGACTCCATGCAAATCCCACCTCCGCTCCAGTTTTAAGTGTTGACTTAAACCACACATCCACCACCTGATCACTCCAGCGACCAGTACGTTCCCAAAGCTCTTTTCGCTGCAAGTTGGTTGCAATCATTTCTTGAGTACCTATGGCATTCATTTCCTCCCGTACAATCTGCTTAATCTTCTCCACCACGCGTAACCCAAGTGGCAACAGTTGATAGACACCTGCCATTTCTTTATGAATATACCCTGCGCGAATAAGCAGTATTGCATTTTTTGCCTCTTCGTCAGAAGGCACTTCCTTGAGTGTTTTGGTAAATAATTGAGATTGTCGCATACTAAAAATAAAGAGATAGAGTTACACCTACACCTGACATGAGTAGCATACGCCGACGCGCAGGTAACTACATCATAGCGTATCTATGCAGCTTTTCAATTTACAAGAGACGAGTTATATCATTCCAGGTAACCGCCACCATAAGCAGCATCAGCAGTGCGAACCCGGTGAAGTTCAAACGAGCAACCCACTGAGGGTTTATGGGACGCCGTAATAATGCTTCTATCCCCACAAAAAGCAAACGTCCTCCGTCCAGTGCCGGGAATGGCAGCATATTGATAACCGCAAGATTCAGTGAAATAACCGCTGTGAACATTAAAAGCGAGGTAATACCCACCGCAGCTGCGTCACCAACCAGTCCCGCAATCCCCACCGGTCCCGCCACCTGTGAAAAATCTGCGTCCCCTTGGATACTCTGCGCAATAAGAGTAAAGAGGCCGAGGGTAATACCTTTCAGTGCGTTACCAGTAAACATGGTCGCCTCATATGCCGCCGTGTACACAGGCATCTTCTCTATTTGTGTCAACGCAAGCGCAACTCCAATAGCGCGCCGTTGCGGGTCATCGGCAATAATGTTTTCCTCGGAGAGTACCATGCGTGTCTGTGTCTCATTTCCCAACGTATAGGTTATTTGCAGTGGTGCATCCTGTGCCGCGATAAACTCCGAAAACTCCTCAGGGGTGTTTGTCTGCAGCTGTGCGGTACCGGCAGACACTGATACAATTTGCGCTCCAACTGGGATACCTGCTTCCGCTGCGGGACCTCCCTCAAGGACCTGTGTGACTGTGAGTTTTGCACTATCTGTCGCCTCTACGGAATCTACAACGGTCGGTACACCAATTATAAATACCGTAACAAACAACAACCATGCAAAGAGTATGTTCATGCTCACTCCCGCTACAAGTACCGCAGCTTGCGCCCACTTGCTTTTTGCCACAAAGGAGTCAGGGTCAGCATCTCCTCCTTTGGCAATATCTTCTGCATTTTCACCTTTAATCTTAACAAAACCTCCGATTGGCAAAAGGTTTAGCGTGTACTCAGTACCGCGCCATTTTTTCCCAAAGAGCTTTGGTGGAAAACCGATACCAAACTCATCCACCTGCATACCGGTTTTTTTTGCAACAATAAAATGACCCCACTCGTGCACCAAAATGAGTACAAAAAGAACCGCAAGAAAAAGAAAGATAGTCATAGGTAATTATTGTGAAATTTCAGATTCTTTTGTGTGGTACATCTCCTCCAACGTTTTATTGGTTTCATCCACCTGTTTCTGCACAGCGTCTTTCTGTCGAAACAATTCATCTTCACTGATCTCACCCGCTTTCTGCTGTGCTTCCAAATCTTTCATAATCTCATCGCGAGCACTGCGCACCGATACACGCGCGTCTTCCAACTTACTCTTCGCCAATTTTAGCAATTGCCCTCTACGTTCACTGGTGAGCTCGGGAAAAATCACACGCAACCCCGCAGAATCGGTTACAACCGACACTCCCAGATCTGCATCACGGATAGCCGTTTCAACAGCTGCGATACTCCCCGCATCCCATACGGAAATGCGAAGCGTGCGCGCATCTTCAATACCGACACTCCCTACCTGATTAATTGGTACCATACTGCCATACTGCTCCACCCTGACCGTGTCCAACAATGCCGGAGTCGCCTGACTGGTACGAATACCGCTATACTCCCCCGAAAGCCAATCAATAATTTCCTTGCTGCGTTCATTGAAATCAATCATAATGTAAACTTTGTTTCACTTATTGACACTATAGTATCACAACTATGATACTCGCGGCAGTAGCAATGCAATGTCCTCCAAGAGCATTTTGGCAGATGCCCCCGGTGCTTGCAAATAGTGCCGCACCTGCAGTACAGCTCGCGCCAGTGCGTCATACGTCGTCACTTGAGTTGCCACAAACTGTTCTACTCCCAAGATAACACCTTCCAAGCGTTCGGAATCCTTTTTCTTCACCATATCCGCAACAATATTTAAACGCTCCGCATAAGAGGCTTGCAGAAAATCGTCAAAACAGGCATTTGCAGATGATGCGACACGCCCTGTGTCACGCAGGAACATGCGGGAACGCAGTGTGGGCAACAGTATACCCTCCTGTGGTATCACCAGATAAAAGCGAGCGTGGTGTGGCGGCTCTTCAAAAAGTTTTAACAGTGCGTTTTGCGACTCACGAGGCAGAAAACGAGTAACAATGACAAAAAAACGTTTATCACCCCCAAGAGGTCGGCACTGTGCCTGCTGTATGAGAGTACGTACCTGATCAATACTGAGACGATCGCAGAGTATATGTGTCACATCTGTCGTTTTCGTTTTGAGGGCCTGCGGTATATCCGCTTGTTCCAAAGATGGTGCAATACATACCTGAGCATGGTACTGGTTCATATAGCGACATTATGCGGTCTGTGATAAAAACAATCAAGCTTTCTTTTGTCGCTTATCAAGGATATGCTTCACAACCCGCCGCAGATAGTGCTCAAAAGTTTCACCATGCTCATGTACAATACCTTCCGCGTAACGCCAACCATTCATGCAGCCTGCAATATTTCGCTTAATCTGAGGCGTTACCCCTTCAAAACGACCGGCAACCACCGCCGCCATGGTAAGGGG
>WFTF01000053.1 GCA_015485575.1 Patescibacteria group bacterium
CACCAATTTCCTGTCGCTTAGTTCCAACCTGTCGCTCTCTCGGAATAGAAAAACCAAATCCATCTCCGAAAAACCCGCCAAAAGGGTCGTAATTCTCAAAGTATCGTTCTACAATAGGCACATCAGCGGAAATAATAACCGACACCACAGCGGGGATTGCCTCTTCTACAATATCCGGAATACGCCTTTCAGACACTTCAAATACACCCTCTTTTGTTGGTGCTATATCTGACTCTATTTTGGTTTTTGATAACCATCCGCTTACTTGTTCTGAAAAACCAAATAAGATAAGTGCCACCATGAGCACAGAAATTGTTGCAGAAGTGGCAAGACTGACAACAAAAAACAAAATGATTGATTTTTTGCTCATATATCTGCGTTTGAAATAACAATGCAACTACACAATAATACCTACTGTTACGCAATATAATTATATTTCTTTCTTACAAACAGTCAAAAGTACGAATGGGATAGAAAGCAAAAGTGCAAATGAATATATAAATATACAATATTTCGGTACCCTACCGTTCTTTTGAAGCAATTGACCACACGAAGGAAACCAATTCCTTTTGTACACGCAGTGCATCGGTTTTTTTCTTTGCCTCAAACATAAGTTTGATGGCGTACTCGGTCACACTCGGTTTTATCGCTCCCCATACATCTCCAAAATCAACAAAGTAACCGTCAAAGCGACGTATACTCTTGGGCTTCATCTTTTGCAGTTTCTTTTCAATATAATCAAGCGCAACTTTCTTATTCGCAACAGGTATAACCACATCTTCCGTCTGTCGGTACAGGGTGTAGGGAGCAACCATCTGTGAAAAGGTGACACCCATCTCCCGAGCGTCCGCATAGGCGTCCATAACGGCAAGCAGCGTGAGTATGGTTGAGTCGGTGTAGTAGAAGTCGCGCCAGAAAAAGTGCCCCGAATGTTCTGCGCCAAAGATCGCCCCCTTTGCACGCATGGTTTTTTTCAGAAATGTATGCCCCACCTTCGCGCGGTATGCCCTCCCGCCGTTGGCTTTAATCGTCTCCTCAAAAATCCTGCTGGTAAGATTGGTAAAGACAATGCCCGCTTTCGGCTCTTTGTGTAGCAGCCGTTTTGCAATCAGTGATGCAATTGCCGCACTGTTGACGTACCTTCCCTTCTCATCCAAAAATGCTATCCGGTCACCATCCCCGTCAAAACCTATACCAAAATCCGCTTTTGCACGTTGAATCTCCGCACGGAGTGCTCGCTGGTTTTTGCGAAGGTTGGGGTCGGAGTCACGATTGGGGAAACGTCCGTCCGGTTCCACAAAGAGCATGGGGAACGTTGCGGGCAACAGTCTGTCAAGTGCCTCCATGGTCGCACCTGCCATACCATTTCCGATATCCGCCACAATCTTCATACCCTTGTAGCGGGCGGGGTCTGCGTGTTGCAGTATATATTTTTGGTACTCTCGCCGTACACTCTTGCGCAGCAGTGCACCTTTTGTGCGTGCGTCTGTAAAAACTCCCGCTTCCACTCTCTTGCGGATAGCGTTCAGCCCTGTTTCTGCCGTCAGTGGCACGGCCTGTGCTGCCACCAGCTTTATCCCGTTATATGAGGCGGGACTGTGTGAAGCGGTAATCATAGCACCCGGCAGATCCAGGTGTCCGGAGGCAAAATAGAGCATGGGAGAATGTACCATACCTATATCAATCACCGTTGCGCCGCTCTCGCGCGCCCCTGCGACAAACGCCTTGCGTAGTGTGGGTGTGGACACGCGCATGTCGTAGCCCAGCACGATTTTTTTGTACCCAAACTCCTCCACAAACGCGCGGGCGACACAGTACGCAAGTGCTTCGTCCATCTGCGATGGGTAGACCCCGCGAATATCGGCTGGCTTAAAAGATTTTTTAAATGCCTCGGGAAGTTGCGTAAATACTTTCATGGTTACATTTTCCCCACTTCAAACTGAGGAGTTCCCGCAAGTGCCTTGCGTATGTTTTCAGCAGTGGTGAGGGTGATCTCACGTTTGGCCTCAACGGAGTTAAAGGCAACGTGCGGGGTGATAATCACGTTCGGCATGTCCAAAAGTGCATGCTCAGCGGCAAACGCTCTCCAGCTTTCCTCCGCTA
The DNA here is from genome assembly GCA_015485575.1 of Patescibacteria group bacterium. Lineage (GTDB taxonomy): Bacteria > Patescibacteriota > Minisyncoccia > Phycocordibacterales > UBA918 > OLB19. Next base: position 2,104 of record WFTF01000053.1, read on the forward strand.
TGTCTTTCCCTTCATCCAACAGTTCCATCTCATCAACAATAAACTTCTCTCCTTCGTAGACATCCAACCCCGCACCTGCAACCTGCCCCGACTGCAACGCTTTGGTAAGCGCAACCGTATCAATCAGATCTCCACGGGCGGTATTGATGATGTATATTCCCCGCTTTGCATTTGCCAGTGACTCGGCATTGATAAGATGATGATTCTCAGGTGTGGACGGTACATGTAAACTGACAATGTCGGACTGCGCCAACACTTCATCAAACGACACATACTGCACATCATAAGAAGCGGCAAAAGATTCATCGGGATAAATGTCACAGGCAAGTACTCGCATACCAAACCCCTTGGCAATGCGAGCACTTTGCTTACCAATGGCACCGGTACCGACAATTCCCAAAGTTTTTCCGTAGAGATCAAAACCCTCGTATTTTTTGACATCGCGCTCACCATCACTGCGCAGTGCATCGTATGCAGCATATGCTTTGCGCGACAGTGCCAAAATAAGCGCAAAGGCGTACTCCGCAACCGTTTGTGCGCCGTAGCGCGGTACATAGGTGACCACTATACCTCGTTCTTGCGCGTAGACATAATCCACGTGATCAAATCCCATAGATCGCAGTGCAATCACCCGTAAGTTGGGCATGCTGTCAATCATATCCTTGGTGACCGTAGAGTCCACAAATACAGACAACACCTCTGCGTCTTTTATTTGATCGGGCACCTGTGTACGCAACGGTTGTTGTGTAAAGATAATTTCGTAATCAGCCAATGCATCTTTTGCAATCTCCTCCTCCCCATCGTAGGGTCCTACATATGCTATTTTCATCATCATCTATGATACCTGCCATAACTGACAAATGCACCTATGCACCGTTGATAGTTTTGCTACAATCGCTACATGCAATCTTTCAGTCATCGTGTCTGCGACCTTGCTCTTTCCATTCCCGAAGGACGGGTGGTCACCTACGGCACTCTGGCAAAAGCTGCCGGTGGCGGCAGGCAATCAGCACGAAGTATCTCCTCCATTCTCAGTAAGTATCCCAATCAAGGTGCCGTCCCCTGGCATCGTATCGTCTATGCAAACGGTAAAGTGTATCTCAGTGCCCACAGTGAAGTGTCCCGTCGCGCATTGTATGCACGTGAAGGTATACGGGTGGATGCGCGAGGGTATATCAAAAACTTTCACGAGGTGGTGCTTGATGCCAGCGAACTTACATCTCAATGGTAAAGGTGTGTCTCCGGTGGTGTGTGCCGTTTATCTGCAGTGCTATGCTATGTACCCCCGGGTATAGGGTGTAGGTAGTTGCATCAGCGTAAAATGGATGAGTTTTATGCACTGTAACCGTTTGACCTCTTTTTATAGAGAGTGTTTTGCACTTAAACACCTTCGGTCTGTGCTCCCCGCCTGCTTTCACAAAGTCAATGACGTAGTCAATCATCAGTTTTTCGTTGCGTTGCGCACTGATGTCAAAGGAAAAAGACAGTGCGTCTCCGGCGGCGATTTTCAGTGAGCGTTTGCTCACCGAAAATCGCCGCACTTTTATCTCCGGATTCTGCCGATACCCCAAAAAACGCAATGCATCTTTATGTCCCCGTTTGACAAGCGTCCGCAATGCATGACGTGCCATCCATTGCAACTCTCTCTTGTTTTGCCTGCCCTCTTTCCGCCACCTGCGCAATGTGTGCAGCACCAATGTTGGATTGGTCTTTGCAATGTCATTGAGGTGGTTCGCAACCGAACGGGTGACGTAACGCGTGGAATCCGCATACAGCGCATCCAAAAGAGGTATGGTTTGCTCCGGACGAAGTGATACGCTGCACGACCATGGCAACCGCGGACGGGTCCCCTCGCTCACCAAGCGCCGGACATGATAGTGCTCATCATGTGTCCACTGTTTCAGTATCGTGAGTGTTTCTTCCGGATATGTATTGAGAAAAGTACGAATCGCGTCTTCCATGGAAAAACGCATGGTAATTTCTCGCAGCGTCGCCAGTGCGCTATGCAACTCCGCTTTGGATGTCGCCCGCTTTGCCACAAACGCTCCCAACGGTGCATAAATAAAGTCTCCAAAATCATTGTCGGTCCTGTTTGGATCAAGCGGTGCGGGAAGCACCTTCACAATCACTTCGGCAGCTTGCGCAAAATCCGCAGGCAAATACGCCGCCAGCACGTCTGCGATATACATAACACGTTCTTTCAAAGCCAAGTGTGGAAGTTGTGCCATCACCTCTTGCACAAAGCTTTTCGCATCAAAAGGAGTATAGACAGCGGAAAAACGTGCCGCAAGCATGTCCACCTTTCCCCGATGAAACAGCTCGTCTTTGAGACGTACTCCTTTGCCGTGTCTGTTGCGTGCCATGATATGGAGTATACTACAGGTATATGGAATCAATTATTTTTTATCTCTTACTGATTGATGCGCTGGGAGCAAACCTGTTTGCCTTTAGTGGGGGCAAAAAGTGGTACCAGCGCAATTGTACGATACTCGCGCGATACTTCCCTCTCTCAAAGGGGTGGACGCTGTACTACCTTACACTGGTACTGTTTATCGGATACATACTGCTGCGACACAACCTGCTTGTCACGTTTTGGTAACACGTAGCAGCTACATCACTCAGATCCGTGGTGTATACTGAAAATACATTATGAAACAAATTCTTGTTGCAGTACTGCTCTTTATCGCACTGCTGATTATCAACGCGTATCTCTCATAGCACCTTCACCACCTGTGGTGATACATGCTATGATGTGCGCCTTGTTACACAATCATTCATAAAAAACAATGGACGAATACGCCATATCCCTCTTTCTTATCACACTATCCGCTCTCTTTTCAGGACTGACACTTGGGTACTTCACCCTCAATGTGCAAAATCTCAGGCGCCAAGCAAAGCTGGGGCACAAAGAAGCACTGCGCATTCTCCCCATACGGGAAAAAGGCAATCAGCTACTCACCACACTCCTTTTGGGAAACGTGGCGGTCAACGCGATACTGTCCGTGTATCTATCATCACTGGTCAGTGGAGCTGTTGCCGCCGTGTCTGCAACTGTGCTTATCTTTCTCTTCGGAGAAATTATCCCACAAGCGGTACTATCACGACATGCCATGCGCTTTGGATCCTACGCGGCACCTCTGGTGCGCATACTCATGTTTATCACCGCTCCGATAACCTTCCCTATTGCCTGGATACTGGACAAACTCTTGGGAGAAGAAATGCCGTCCCTGTACAGTACACATGAAATCATGGAGCTCATCTCCGAGCACGAAGACTCTGAGCATAGTCCCATTGATGAAGATGAGGAACGTATCGTACACGGAGCACTGCAATTTTCCCACACAACCGTACGTGAGGTGATGACACCGAAAGAAAAGGTGCACCTGTTTGACGTGCAGGAGCGACTGACCGGTGCATTCTTTGAAAAAATATCTCGCTTGGGGCACTCACGCTATCCGGTATACAGTGGAAAGAAAGAAAATATAGTAGGTATACTGTTTGTGAAGGATCTCTTAATTGAGGAAGAAAATATTGCCATACAAGACACCACCGAAGCATTTGAAGATCACTTCCTTGTTGCCTATGCACATGAAAAGCTGGACACGGTTCTAACACGCATGCTCAAAAAGCGACAGCATATGTGTATCGTTCGTAACCGAAACGATGCCTTTTTGGGTGTTATCACACTTGAAGATATCATTGAGGAGATTATCCAGCAGGAAATAGAAGATGAAGATGATCCTGACGTATAGTTACCTGTGTAACCAAGACTAAAAAACAGTAGGAACCAAAGTCGGAAGAGTCTTTAGATACATCAAAAGCGCGCACCTTTGGCGCGCGCTTTTCATTTCTTCTTTACCACTTTCGCATGTAACTTTTGCGAATCCTTGCTCGCCTTTGATAGCGCATCATAGCGGAATGCGTATATTGCCAAAAAGAGAATGCTCATCACCGCAAGTATCATACGCATATCGTCCGTGTACTGCTTTGAGTTAAACAAGAGTTCAAGCACACCCGCGATAATGGCAATCTCAACCATGAACTTGATGTCAATGTGGTGAAAGCGCATATACTCAACCAAAATACGATACGCCTTCATGAGAATCAGCAACACCGCAATGTTGTGCAAAAAATCGGCGTTGATGGTATTGAAAATCGCCTGACGCTCTGTGGGACTTAAGAAAATGGTGTCAAACATCACCAATGACACATCAAACATGCCGGTGATAAACGCAATGAGCATGTATACCACCAGAGAAAGAGCCGTTATAAACGCCACAAAAGAAATGCAGGCATTCAAAAAAGGTACTGTTCTATCCATACAGGGTACATGGTAGCACAAGTTCATTGTGTTCCATTTTATTTTTCCACGGTGACAAGAAGAGCGAAATAAAAACTTGTGTTTTTATTAAAAGTATGGTATAATGAAAGAAGAAACGACAAACAAACGGAGGCAGTCATGAGCAGATTTTTTATCGTCGCTCTTTCTTTTTTTCTGATTTTTGCTGTGGGAACGCTCTTCCTGCAGCAGGCGGAAGGTGACATGGAACCCGCCTGCGCCCTGCCGGTACTGGAGTACACCACCGGCGCGCTGGACGAGGTTCCCGAAAACCTCTACAGCGACTCTGTGGAGTGGGTCGTTGTAGACTACCTTCCGGTGCGGAGTCGAAAGACCCCACGCGGAAGCTATGACGGATGGGTGGTGCTCATCCGTCTGGTGGCGGACGGGGACGAGGACCTGGAGGACTTCACGCTGCACCCCCAAAATCTGGCGCAGGTGAAGTTCAACGGGAAGTGGATGCTGCAGGCGGACTTTGAACGTCTGCTGTGCAACACTCCCCCCGTCTGAGCGCATGAGCACAAACAAGAAGGGCGACCGCATGCAGGTCGCCCTTTTCCCTTTTTATGCTACCCTACA
>WFTF01000054.1 GCA_015485575.1 Patescibacteria group bacterium
TAATAATCGCATCCATGCGTGCAAGTGCCGCGGAAAAATCATCACTCTGTGCAAAAACAGTTTGAGGAAGCAGTAACATCAAATACAAAGCGACAATTGCGATAACACTTTTTTTCATAACCAACAAAAACAGCTTAGGTACTTATATACCTGTATCATACCACAATGTAGAATCAAATATACTCATAGCACCCGCAACAAAAAGAGACCTCGCATAGAGGTCGCTTTTTGTGTGATGTGCAGATGTTATTGCATCATGTTTTCAATCATATCAACCACATTGTTCATATTTTGGTTATCAGACTCATAGTCTTCATCTGACTCACCCTCATCATCCACATCATCTTCCGTATCATCCTCATCGTCAGACCCATCTTCCGAGTCCATGTCGTCCTCATCCATCATACCAGTTGCATCCGACATGTCGTCGTCATCATCCTCCATCATATTACACATCTCGTCAATACGCGGGGTCATACCCATACCTGCACCGACGTTGAGTTTCTTTCGCTTTTCACAAACACGCTCCGTAACTCGTTTTTTAACATCTTCAGCGCGGAGTAATCCGGGAGGAAATCCTTCATCTTCACGCTCCTCAAAGTACTCCTCAAGAAGCTCCTTGGTTTCATCGTCAATCTCTCCAGTTTCCTCAAGACCATATCGCTTTTGGAAACGTTTGATCGCTTCACGAGTAAGAGGTCCGAAGTAGCCGGTTGTATACCCTTCTGGATAGATAGATGGATCGGTTGCAAGTAATTCTTGAATATCGCGCACTTCGTCACTTGCCACACCCTCTCTGATACCGTCAGAAAGTATATCGCGCACTTCGCCGCGTATCTGTGCCAATTGCTCCTGCAACTCACGCACGCGCTCCATAAGCGTCTTCAGCGTTTCCATCATCTGTGCAATGGAAGCAGCCGCCGGGCTGTCCGCAACATGGTCGGGGACCTCAATATCCGGTGTGGTGGTGTCTGTGTCGCTCTGTGCATAAGCAGACTGCACCATCACAAACCCAACTACAAGTGCAAATAGAGCGGTAAACAAAAATGCGAATATATTTATTTTTGTCAGTTTCATACAAATCATTTATTTCTACTAATAACCAATAAAAACAGAAAAGGCATGATACCCAATCAATTAGAGTATCAGCCCTCCTCTATTTAAGTATAGACGATGCGGATTAAAATATCTTACAACTTTTCCCCACTATGCAAACAGTATAGCATGCGTGCAAGACGTATCTGAGTATAGTCATAGCGCTCATCAAGAGCCTCAAAAATGGGCTTGAGTTTTTCCGTTCCTATTTCCTCCATAACCACTTTCATCTGTGTGTAATCTGCCTCCCAATTCTTGTATGCTGTAGTAAGCACCTGCAGCATACCTGCTGACAGCTCCCCATTCTGAAGCAACTTTTCCAAATGACTCCAAACGGTTGATTGTGCAATGGAGCGCTCTTTTGCTATCTGGGCAACGGTTTTCCCTTGTTCAAGCAACGCCTTGGTGCGTGCATAGGTACTCTCCTTCCGCACACGCGTATATCCCTTCCCGGGCGCAAGCGGCACATCTTCAGAAGTGTAGGTACCACCACAGGCTTGTATGAACCGCGTATGCATCTGCCGTATATCCTCTTCCTCCATCTGTGCAAACACATCTTCCGCCTCTTCCGACTCCTGGCGAAAACGAGCATCACGCATCACTATTTTCGGATCAACCCGCAATGCAGTGGGACTCATACCAACCATCTTCAAACCCGCCAGTGTACGCACGCGAGAGAGCGCCACGTAGCCCTGCCCAAAGACAAAGGCGCGTGAGAGATCTATCTCCGCGGCATCCAGTGACATACCTTGACTTTTGTGTACAGTAATCGCCCAGGCAAGTCGCAGAGGTACCTGTGTAATTTCAGCAATTACCTTACCGTCTTCCACCATGTTCCAGCTGGCAATTTCAATTTTTATTTCCCTTCCCTCCGCCGTTTGAATCACGGGTAACCCATCGTCAGCATCAAAGCGCAGCACTCGTCCCATGGTCCCGTTTACATACCCCGCTTCAAAATTGTTTTTGGTGCACATAACCATCGCCTCCTCTTTAAGCTCCAGTCGTTCCGGTGAGAGACAGCTTTTTGCCAGCCCCTGCTGTGCCAGTTTATTACCCTTGCCGGACATGACAAACACACGTGCTTTTCCGGGAAGTGCGTTGAGCTTTGCGGCATTCACCGCGTCCACATCAGCGTTATGCGTGTAGAGCTTTGCTCCCTCAATTCCGTCGTAGGCAATCTCCGTTTGCTCCTGCAGCAGTGTGAAGTGTTCTTCTTGAGTATCGTTTTGGCGAATAGATTGCAGCAACCCAAGGAGCATTTCATCTTCCTGCCGATACTGTTCGGTCAGATAGCAAATAAGCGGCCGCGCCTCATCCCACGCACGCGACTCAAAGGCGTAGCGCATCATATCCCCCTGTCTGGTTACCGGCGGCAGCTGAAAAAAGTCGCCCACAAACACCACCTGTATACCGCCAAATGGCTCGGTACTCTGACGAATACGCTGTGCAATACTATTGAGCATATCCATAATCTTCCCGTCCAACATGGATATCTCATCAATCACCAAAACCTGTGCCTTCTTCACGCGTCGCACGATTTTTTCCTTGCCGGTTATACTCTCTAAATCGTAGGCGGACAGTTGGTCGCGCGCGCCAATTCCGCTCCATGCATGTATCGTCATCCCGCCAATGTGCGTTGCGGCAATACCGGTGCTTGCGGTCACCGCAACCTTGACCCCACATGCCTCAAGAAAGGAGATGTACCGATTCAGTACATGAGTCTTGCCTGAGCCCGGCTCACCGGTTAAAAAGACGTTTGCCCCCGTTTTCAGAATATCCAACGCTCTGTCTTGCGTCATAGTTACGCAATTCTACCACAGTTTCCGTCAAACTTGACATAGGTAAACTGCAGTGGTACTTTTGCAGGCGGACAAAGACAGGAGAAAACTCATGCCCGAACAAAGCACTCCCGACTCACACGTGACTCAGATTGCGGAGGGCGGTGGCTCCGTAACCTTTGACTCAAAGTTTACCAAAGAACCACTGCCGGCACACTTTGAGGAGATTGAAAAGTACACGGTATGCTTCAAGATTCCGTGCTTTGCACACAGTCCCCGAAGGCTGCAAAACCCCGCAACCGGAGAAGAGTACTCGCAGATTGGATTCTGCGTTGGGCCGAAGAAGTACATTAACTTCTTCTGCTACTTCCCGGAGCAAGCAGTCAAGCCGGACAA
>WFTF01000055.1 GCA_015485575.1 Patescibacteria group bacterium
CTGCTCTGGAGAAAGGAAAACAGACGTTTATCAACAGCATTATCGGTATCCTTATCATGTTGGCGGGCTGGATGATAGTAGATACGACCATAAAGCTGGTAACCGGTGGAAAACTTGGAATGTGGAATGAAGTAGAGTGTGGTGCGGGGGAGTTTTCGGTAGGTGAAGCCAAGTATTATATAGCGCTGACCGCTGAAGAAATTGAACAAATACGAGGAGTTGATGATGAAGCGGTCGGAGCCTTTGAGCAGGATCACGGTATTGTCATTGGTGGCGGCGCGAATTGCCCAGGAGCATCCGCTGATCAGGTGGTGGGTATTCCAGGTGAGCCGGGTAAGTATCTTCTTCCAAGTGCCGCAAACAACTATGTACGCATGCGTCAGGCGGCGGCAAACGATGGTATTACTTTACGTATCACCAGTGCATGGAGATCACAGGCAACCCAGGAAGCGATATGGGAACGTCACAACTGCGATGTTACCGGTTGTCGCGGTATAGTTGCGCGTCCATGTAGCAAAGGAGGGGGTGGTTCAAATCATAATGGTGGGGTCGCAGTTGACATTGCCGGTTCTTCACGCGGTTCGACAATCTACAACTGGCTCAAAGCAAACGGAGGGAGGTTCAACTTCTACAATAATTTACCAAATGATCCAGTACACTGGTCTCCGACAGGACGTTGAATCTTTTAAGTACCTGTCTGTATTGCGGAGATGCACACATGCGATGTGGTGGAAGCACTCCCTATCCCACCAATTGTAGGGCGATACTTGCGTGTAGTGTGGTGGCAATCAATAAAAAGATATGTTGCACCTCTTGGAAACCAAAGAATCTTTTTTTGAAGTCAAACCAGTGAAAAGTATAGATGAACATTTGCAGTACATACACCCCCACCCCAACAAGCCAGAGGGTGTTATATGGGCTTGGCACGTCTGACCAGTGCCACAGAAAGTACGCAACCATGGGTAGTCCCGCCAGTGTGTAGAGTAGAGCACTGATATGTTTGGAAAAGTAGCTGATGAGTTTTACTGCCGTTCCCAACAGTATGATACTTATGATAATGATATACCCTTCCGGTTTCCATTGTAGTGGCGGGTATGCCACCCAATAGGGCAGAGCCGAAAAAGCAATCACTACAAATATCATGATGTGGTCAAGTAGTCTGCTCCAATGTTTGTTTGGTAACCAGTGGTGAATCATACTGGTGAGATAGAGGAGTACGATAGAAAAGAGGTAGAGTTGCACTATACCACTTGTGCTCCGCAGTAATAAAAGGAAAATAATTGTTGCACCGATGATATCTAAGATGCAGACAATAGGATGCCTGGGTTGCCAGGTGTTTTTCATATTGCTTTCGTTGTGGTGAAGTGAAAACATTAAGTTCTAAGTATGCGGTGTGTTGTACATTCTACAAAAGCGTTGTTACAAAGTAAAAACAAACGCACCAATATGCGATGCATACCTGCTGCAACCCCGCCACCACTCACTTCGTTCTTGTTGGCGGGTCCACTCCGACTTGAACGGAGAACGGCGGTTTTGGAGACCGCTGTTTTACCAATTAAACTATAGACCCGATTTTCTCTACTACAGTGCACAGTATAGTACGCAAAAATGTTGTAAAACGCAACGGATAGTGTGTTGCAGGTATAGTGAGCATATCAGGATCCTTGATTATGTTTCAGAGAGAAAGCGTTGCACCGCTGCAACAATTGCTTCGTAGTCATAAGGCGTGTACCATGCTATAGACGAGTCGCGCTTGAGCCATTTCAATTGTTGTTTTGCGTATTGCCAATTTTTTTCAATGAATTTTTGTATAAACTCATCTTCAGTTATACGTTGTGTGTAGAGATCAATTCCCAAGCGGTACTCAAACCCTATTTCTCGCAACCTTTCTTCACTGACCTGTGCCCGTAGCAGGTTTGCAATTTCTTCCAGAAACCCCTGTTGTAGCCACTGTTGCGCGCGCTTCTTGTAGCGCATGCGCAGCTCTTCTTTTTCTCTGTGGATGCCTATAGTGAGGGTGCTGTATTTTTCCGCACGTGGCAGGTTGGGCACACTGCCCAGTGCGGAGACTATCTCCAATGCGCGAATAATCCGCCGTTTGTTGTGAGGGTCCATGTAAGCGGCACGAGACGGGTCTTTCTCTTTCAGTTGTGCATAAAGCACTTCCACAGGGAGCATTTCAAGCCTCTGCCGCAGGGGTGGGTTTGGCGGAACTTCGGGGGTGGGTATTTTCCCAAGCAGTGTGTCTATGTAAAAAAAGGTGCCACCGGCAATAATCGGTAGATGTTTTCGCACGGTTATTTCCTCTATTGCTTGATGTGCATCTTCCGCAAAGCGTGCCGCACTGTAGGTTTCGTTCGGATCAACAAGATCAAGTAGGTGGTGTGGAATGCCCTGCATCTCTTCTGGCGTTACTTTTCCGGTACCGATATTGAGGGTTTTGTATACCTGTCTGGAGTCTGCGGAAATCACCTCGCCGGAAAATACCTGTGCCAGTTTAATGCTCAATGAGGTCTTGCCGGAGGCGGTTGCACCCACGATAACCAATACTTTTGTTTTGCTGTCACTCATGACAAGTGCATGGTATCATAGTGGCGATTAAAAGGTAGTTATAGAAAATGAGTATGGATGATGTAGATTTTATGCCGGTATATGCACCACTTACCGTAGGTGATGAAGTGCCGGAAGATTTGACTTTTGAAGTGTTTCAAAATGATGAGATTAGCAAAATGAGTTTCGGAGACCTGAGGGGGAAGTGGACTATTCTGTTCTTCTATCCGGCAGACTTTACCTTTGTCTGTCCAACAGAGTTGGCAGAGATGGCATCTCTCTACGAAGAATTCAAAAAGCTGGATGCGGAGGTGGTATCTGTTTCTACGGACACGGCGTTTGTGCATAAGGCATGGCATGACACCTCCGAGAGCATCAAGACCATCGCATACCCCATGGCGGCAGACCCGTCACACGAGCTGTCTGAACTGTTTGGCGTACTGATAGAAGAAGAAGGGTTAGCACGACGAGGGACGTTTATCATTTCTCCGGAGGGTATCATTAAGACTGTGGAGGTACACGATGATGCTATTGGTCGTTCCGCAAAAGAAACACTACGCAAACTTAAGGCAGCGCGCTTTGTAAGTGAGCATCCTGCAAATGTATGTCCCGCAAGTTGGGATGAAGGAGAAGATGTCTTGGAGCCGGGTGTTGACCTGGTGGGGAAGATATAATGCAAAAAAGCCCGTGCTCCGCACGGGCTTTTTCATACATACCACAGTCTCCAGAAAAAACGA
>WFTF01000056.1 GCA_015485575.1 Patescibacteria group bacterium
TAATAATCGCATCCATGCGTGCAAGTGCCGCGGAAAAATCATCACTCTGTGCAAAAACAGTTTGAGGAAGCAGTAACATCAAATACAAAGCGACAATTGCGATAACACTTTTTTTCATAACCAACAAAAACAGCTTAGGTACTTATATACCCGTATCATACCATACTGCAGAATCAAGTATACTCATAGCACCCGCAACAAAAAGCGACCTCGCATAGAGGTCGCTTTTTGTGTGATGTGCAGATGTTATTGCATCATGTTGTTAATCATATCCACCACATTGTTCATATTTTGGTTATCAGACTCATCGTCTTCATCTGACTCATCCTCATCGTCCACATCATCTTCCGTATCATCCCCATCATCAGACCCATCTTCCGAGTCCATGTCGTCCTCATCCATCATACCAGATGCATCCGACATGTCGTCATCATCCTCCATCATGTTACACATCTCGTCAATACGCGGGGTCATATCCATACCCACACCTGCACCAACGTTGAGTTTCTTTCGCTTTTCACAAACACGCTCGGCAACTCGTTTTTTAACATCTTCAGCGCGGAGTAATCCGGGAGGAAATCCCTCATCTTCACGCTCCTCAAAGTACTCCTCAAGGAGATCCTTGGTTTCATCGTCAATCTCTCCGGTTTCCTCAAGACCATATCGCTTTTGGAAACGTTTTATCGCTTCACGAGTAAGAGGTCCGAAGTACCCGGTTGTATACCCTTCCGGATAGATGGATGGGTCAGTTGCGAGTAATTCTTGAATATCGCGCACTTCGTCACTTGCCACACCCTCTCTGATACCGTCAGAAAGTATGTCACGCACTTCGCCGCGTATCTGTGCCAATTGCTCCTGTAACTCACGCACACGCTCCATAAGCGTCTTCAGTGTTTCCATCATCTGTACAATGGAAGCAGCCGCCGGGTTGTCCGCAACGTGGTCAGGGACCGCGATATCCGGTGTGGTGGTGTCTGTGTCGCTCTGTGCATAAGCGGGCTGCACCATCACAAACCCCACAGCAACTGTAAGTAGAGCTGCAAACAGTACTGCGAGTATGTTCGTCTTTGTTAGTTTCATACAAACTATTTATGCCTAAATGATAAATAAAACAGAAAGAAGCATGATACCCCCCACCAGAGTATCAGCCCTCCTCTATTAAGTATAGACGATGCGGATTAAAATATCTTACAACTTTTCCCCACTATGCAAACAGTACAGCATGCGCGCAAGGCGTATCTGAGCATAGTCATAGCGCTCATCAAGCGCCTCAAAAATGGGCTTGAGTTTTTCCGTACCTATTTCCTCCATAACCGCTTTCATCTGTGTGTAATCTGCCTCCCAATTCTTGTATGCTGCAGTAAGCACCTGCAGCATATCTGCTGACAGCTCTCGATTCTGAAGCAGCTTTTCCAAATGACTCCACACGGTTGATTGCGCAACGGAGCGCTCTTTTGCTATCTGTGCAACACTCTTCCCCTGCGCAAGCAGAGCTTTGGTGCGTGCATAGGTACTCTCCTTCCGCACACGCGTATATCCCTTCCCGGGCGTAAGCGGCACATCTTCAGAAGTGTAGGTACCACCACAGGCTTGTATGAACTGCGTATGCATCTGCCGTATATCCTCTTCCTCCATCTGTGCAAACACATCTTCCGCCTCTTCCGACTCCTGGCGAAAACGAGTATCACGCATCACTATTTTCGGATCAACCCGCAATGCAGTGGGACTCATACCAACCATCTTCAAACCCGCAAGGGTGCGTACGCGAGAGAGCGCCACATAGCCCTGCCCAAAGACAAAGGCGCGTGAGAGATCTATCTCCGCGGCATCCAGTGACATGCCTTGACTTTTATGTACGGTAATCGCCCAAGCAAGTCGCAGAGGCACCTGCGTAATTTCAGCAATCACCTTACTGTCTTCCACCATACTCCAGCTGGCAATTTCAATTTTTATTTCCCTTCCCTCCGCCGTTTGAATGACGGGTAACCCATCGTCAGCGTCAAAGCACAGTACTCTCCCCATGGTCCCGTTTACATACCCCGCTTCAAAATTGTTTTTGGTGCACATAACCATCGCTTCCTCTTTAAGCTCCAAACGCTCCGGTGAGAGACAGCTTTTTGCCAGCCCCTGCTGTGCCAGTTTATTACCCTTGCCGGACATGACAAACACACGTGCTTTTCCAGGAAGTTCGTTGAGCTTTGCCGCATTCACCACGTCCACATCAGCGTTGTGTGTGTAGAGCTTTGCTCCCTCAATCCCATCGTAGGAAATCTCCGTTTGCTCCTGCAGAAGTGTGAAGTGTTCTTCTTGAGTATCGTTTTGGCGAATAGATTGCAGCAACCCAAGGAGCATTTCATCTTCCTGCCGATACTGTTCGGTCAGATAGCAAATAAGCGGTCGCGCCTCATCCCACGCACGCGACTCAAAGGCGTAGCGCATCATATCCCCCTGTCTGGTTACCGGCGGCAGCTGAAAAAAGTCACCCACAAACACCACCTGCATACCTCCAAAGGGCTCGGTACTTTGACGAATACGCTGTGCAATGCTGTTGAGCATATCCACAATCTTCCCGTCCAACATGGATATCTCATCAATCACCAAAACCTGTGCCTTCTTCACACGTCGCACGATTTTTTCCTTGCCGGTTATACTCTCTAAATCGTAGGCGGACAGTTGGTCGCGCGCGCCAATTCCGCTCCATGCGTGTATCGTCATCCCGCCAATGTGCGTTGCGGCAATACCGGTGCTTGCGGTCACCGCGACCTTTACCCCACACGCCTCAAGAAAGGAGATGTACCGATTCAGTACATGTGTCTTGCCTGAGCCCGGCTCACCGGTTAAAAAGACGTTTGCTCCCGTTTTCAGGATATCCAGCGCTCTGTCTTGCGTCATAGTTACGCAATTCTACCACAGTTTCCGTCAAACTTGACACAGGTAAACTGCAGTGGTATTTTTGCAGACGGACAAAACAGGGAGACAACTCATGGCACAAAAAACTTCCCCCTCAAATATCACGCAAGTATCTGAAGACGGCGGGTCGGTAACCTTTGACTCAAAGTTTGCCAACGCACCGCTGCCGGCATACTTTGAGGAGATTGAAAAGTACACGGTACGCTTCAAGATTCCGTGCTTTGCACACAGTCCCCGAAGGCTGCAAAACCCCGCAACCGGAGAAGAGTACTCGCAGATTGGATTCTGCGTTGGGCCGAAGAAGTACATTAACTTCTTCTGCTACTTCCCGGAGCAAGCAGTCAAGCCGGACAA
>WFTF01000057.1 GCA_015485575.1 Patescibacteria group bacterium
AAGCGACCCATCCAGACAAATGGAGCCCGCAACCACGTCATCTCCTTCCTGCTTTTGTATCGGTTTTGACTCTCCACTGATAAGCGCTTCATCCACATTTGCCGTTCCGGCAACAATACGCCCATCAGCGGGGATTTTCTCCCCCGGCTTCACCAACACCTGATCACCCTCTTGGAGGTCTTCTACAGCAACGTCAGTTTCCACACCCTCTACTATCTTATGTGCCTTTTTGGGTAGCAGTTTCGCCACTTCTTCCAGCGCATTACCCGCTGCCGCTCCGGACTTTGCTTCCAAGTAGTGACCAAAAAGTAACACCCAAATAAGCGTTGATATTTCCAGATAAAACTCAACCTCAATCGCGGGCAAAAATGTAGCTGCCACGGAGAACAGGTACCCTGACCCAACTGCAAGTGATACCAGTGTCATCATTCCATACTTGCGTGCTTTTATTTCATGCCAAGCATGCTGGAAGAATATAAGTGAAAACGCAAAAATACTGGTTGCGATAGCAAATCCAATCCACTTTGCATACGGCAGCTGGGGTGTCCCCAGCACTCCCGTCACTGCCTCATTGGTAAACAAAAGAGGTACCAACAAGAAGGTGACAATCCAAAATCGACGCAGGAACATACCCGCCGATCCATGGCCCATGGCATGACCTTTACCACCGGCTCCGGCATGACCCGCATGACCTTCATGGTCTATCCCGTGAGAGTGATCCTTCACATCCACACCACATACGGGACAGTCGTGCGATGCTTCCGTATGTTGCACTGTACCTGTACCGCAGCATGGCGCAGATGAGGGCGTATCATGTGTATGTTTATGTTCCTGTTTGCTCATAAGATATTATGATTATATACCTGCCTTCTATGACAGACTTTGTAATTTTTCAATCAATTTTTCTTTATCAACACCACCGGTTGAGAAGAGTTCATCATTGATGATAATGCCTGGTGATGCAAACACGCTGTATTTACCGACCAGCTCTTGCCCTTCCAGTGATGTGATATCAACCTCTTCCACTTCAACTCTATCCTTAAAGTCTGGCATGACTTCGTCAAATATTTTTTTTGCCGCTTCACAATTGTGACACCCGACCATGGTGAGAAAAATAATTTTGTTCATAGTATTTTTTATATGTTTCTAATGTGACACATAACACCCTATGGGCTGCCTGCGTCAGACTGCTTTTGTTTCCTCTCTCGCACCCAATAGATAGTCAGTGGTACGAAGATCAACCCCAATAGAGTAATCCATGACCATGGTGCTGGAATAAAGTCAGGTGCATTTGCATGATCTTCATCCGACTCTTGCTCTGTTGGCACATTTTCATTCATTCCAAGCGGCGTGTCCGATACACCTTCTTGGTCCGCCATTTCCATCACCTGACTGCCTGCAGCGCCACTTACCATCTGAACCGCGCGATTCCAACCAGTATGTATGATGCTGTTTTCATACCACTGATGCGATGCGCCCATGATAAATATGAACGCACCGAGAATGATCAAACTCACACCGGTAATTTTTGTAACCAAAGCTGTTTTCTTGGCGATGGAACCAACGGCATTGACACCCAATAAACCGAGAATTGCCAGGAATAAAAGCGGTGTTGCACGTCCGATACCATGCACAAACCCAAGCCAAGCACCGGTTACCATACTGCCGGTTATGGCAATATCGCCCAGCAGCACATAAAACAGCGGGTTGGGACATCCTACCCCCGCATTCCCCAGGAATAGTCCCAAGAAAAACGCCTTAAGGTAGTCCCCCTGCTCCTGAATAATCTTCGGATACGACCCGCTGTAAGATGGCATTTTAAATGAAATCAGTCGCAGCTCTGACAATCCAAAGATAAATGCCGACAATCCACCGACCATAAACAATACTTTACTGACCGTACCGGCACTACCAATCGCCTCGTCCAGTCCCAGAGTTTGCCCCATCAGTCCGATAAACAACCCGTACACTGCCAGCGTAATAGACAGCCCTAATCCAAAGAAAACAGTCATCAACAGTCCTTTTTTTGCCCCCTTATTCATCACCATGGGTACGATCACAAATGCCAAAGGTAACGTGCAGGGCAGTACAATCATTGAAAGCCCCACCACATATGCAAACAGCAAATTCACCGTTTGTCCCGGCGTCGTCAAAAACAAAAAGACGAGTGTCAGCCCCAACGAAAACAGCAGAAAGGCGAGCAGGACGAGCATCTTTTTTGCAAAATCACTCATATTCATTAGTGTATTATTTCGTAGATAATGTATGGATAATACCCCTAGGGGGTATTATCTGTCAAGCGCTTAGGAAAGACGGGGGTGGGGATAACACCTGACGTGTCAGCCGGCTATTTCTTTTTTGCCAACTTGTATACTTTCATAACCTCTTTTGTCGCCTTCTGCGCATCTTTTTTACTGCGCATCTGTTCTTTTACGTGTGTCTGCAGATGATTTTCCAAAAGCAGGTCTTCCACAGACCCAAGAGAATGACGTATGGCAGACGATTGAGTAATCACGTCTATACAGTACTTATCCTCTGTAACCATTTTTTGCAATCCGCGCACCTGCCCTTCAATAATCTTCAAGCGTCGCTGGATTCGCTGTTTGACATCTTTTTTCATACCATGCTATAATACCCCCACGGGGTATAGCTGTCAAGCGCTTGCCCACACACTCTTATTAAGAATAACTGTATACTTATGACAAAACTACATGCACTTTCATTTGCAAACGCTGCAGCAATCATCTCTGCACTGCTGATGCTGCTTCTTGGATTACTGGGTGCCTTTGGCATGTACACCGGCGCGGTAGGCATGATGCAGCAGTGGCACATGTCTTTCTCTCTGTCTTTCTTCGGTATCATATTTGGCATGATAGAAGCTGCTGCCGTATCCTTTGCAATCGCATATTTATTCGCAATCATATATAATGCACTCCTACCAAAAGAGTAATATAGAAAATACTATGACCTACGGTTATTCAAAGCAGGTTGACATACCCTTCAATGAGGCGGTTGAAAAAATAAAAAGCACACTGCAGGAGCAGGGCTTTGGCGTCTTAACGGAGATTGACGTCAAAGCAACCATGAAAAAGAAGCTTGATATAGACTACGACAACTATGTCATTCTCGGAGCCTGCAATCCTCCGTTTGCACATCAAGCTCTACAAGCGGAAAAAGAGATAGGTCTCTTACTCCCTTGTAACGTCATTGTCTATGAGGATAACGGAGTGCACGTATCTGCTATTCTCCCCTCTGCGGGCATGAGTATGGTGGATAATGATACTTTGCGGGAAATTGCCCAAGAAGTGGAAACAAAGCTCAAATCGGCGGTCGATGCGGTATAAGCGAGCAATCTGACCAACAGCAAAACAGGTACATTTCTTGAAATGTACCTGTTTTGTATATACCATCGTTTCGGATACTCTGCTTTCTGCTACCTACGAAAGTATCTCCACAAAAGATAGATACCGAACGCCACCGCACCAACAAGCAGTCCCATGGCAATGATCATACCGCCATCCGGCTTGGTGCTTATATCCTCCCCACCATGTGCATGCGCAAGGATTGGAAGTGTCATCACTCCCGAAACGAATCCCAGCCGCATCTTGTGTGTTTTCATATTAATCTTACAAGGTTACGTTTATAATTGTGCGGAGACAGGTATGCCATAGACTTCCTCCACATATTGCCGCAACAGCGGTAAGGATTCTGCACCCAACTCATCTGCAATAGACTGTGCGAAGTACTCTGCCAACAGCTCATTTCCCTCTCCTTCAAGTATTTCACCCAGACACTCACCACAGGGTGCTTTGCCGTTGACAATATCGTCCACACAGTTGCATACCATCTGCCTATCTTGATGTTCCGTGTCAGTAAAACAGTAGGCACAGGGTGACTCCAAGCAACACTTATAGCGCCCTTCGGCAATCAGCTGTGCTATTCCCTGCTGTGTTTCCGTACCGATTGCTTTGTAATACGCTACCCTATCACTCTGCGTGTGCAGAACCTGTTTTGTGGAAAGTGACAAAGGTACATAGAATGCACCCGCACCCAATAACACTCCCAGCATAAATGCCAAGGCTCTTTTCTGTGTATACGAGAACATACAACTATATGGTTACATACGGTGAAGCAACACCGTTGTTCAACTGATATACTTCGTACGGAGCTCGTTTAACCCCGGGCATACCGGGTGTGCCCGCAGGCATGCGTGGCAACCCAATACCGTCAATTTCAGGTTTTTCCTTAAGCAGCTTTGCGACCGCTTCAAGCGGCACATGTCCTTCCACTACATAATCACCCATGGCAATAGTGTGACAGCTTTGCTTGTCCTGCGGGATACCAAAGCGCTCTTTCACCGAAGCCATGTCGTTGTCTTTTACCACTTCAACACGGAAACCTTCCGCTTCCAACGCTTGGGCATACCCTGAGCAACAGCCGCAGTTGGGTGATTTATACATGACGACGGTCTGTCCCGCACCAAACCCTTTCTGCTGTGATACTTGCTGCGGAGCAAAGATCTCCCCTGTGGCAAACGCCGCACCCACAGCAACAATACTCAAGACAAAAGCAACAATACCGATTTTATACTTCATAGATATTATTTTAACGAACTGATAATTCCGTCTTAGTCTAAAGACAAAAATGTTCGTTAAAATAACTTAGGATGTAAAATGCCTCGAGACAAGAAGACTCTTAGATACTCGTAGTGACGCATCGCTCTACTTTTTCTGTGCCGTACAAACCGAGTATACAATCTCCGCATATATGTGCACGCTATGTACCGTTCAATGCCACGGGGATATGTTGCCACAAGCAGCATCAGTGCCGCTGCTGCAACAAACAAATAGATGAGCGTATCTCGTTCTGAGAGATAAAATGTATTTTGCCATTGAACGAGATGCTCTGAAAAACCGAACAAACATTCCTCAGAACTGTCAAACATACAACCCGACATTTGGCTGGTTACACTCGGGGTATGACTGAATAACCCACCCAATAACAAAAGAGAAAAGACAACCAGCACCGGTATGACCATCAGTTTCAGAGATGTGGTTATACGTCTTTGCATATACCCATTCTAGCAAGTAAGAGCGTGCTTGTTAAGTGATGATAACTACTTTATTTTAAATAATCGTAAACTGTTGAGAATCACCACTATTGCCATACCCGAGTCTGCGGCAATGGCAAACACCAAATTGGTGAGCCCAAACGGTGCCAGAGCGATAAATACCACCTTGATACCCAAGGCCAACACGATGTTGGTATGTATGATTCTCATCGCCCGTTTCCCGAGACGTATAGCTTTCGGTACAGATCGTAAATCTCCCGTAAGGAACGTGACATCAGAAGACTCAATTGCCACATCGGTTCCTCCATCTCCCATGGAAAAACCAATATCCGCAGTCACCAATGAAGGGGCATCATTTACGCCATCACCCATCATGGCAACCGACCCATACCGCTGCTTCAGTTTTTGCACCTGTGACACTTTCTGTTCGGGTAACAGTGAAGCGAATACATCTTCAATACCTACCACCCTTGCCACATATGCGGCACTAAAGGCATTGTCACCGGTGAGTATGGAGCTTCGTATACCCATACGCTTGAGTTCTGACACCACCTCCTTGGCTTCCGGCCTTATCTCATCGGTGATGGCAATTAAACCAATGAGCTTTTCTTGATCGGCAACCAACACCACGGTCTTACCCTCCTTCTCCAAACGCTCCACCTCTGACGCATACTGCTGGCTATCTATGTGATTGTCTGCCATCAGTTTGGTGTTCCCTATGTAGTGATCGGCATTACACACCAAACATCGTGCGGCACCACCTTTCCCCGCACTATCTTGGTATGACTCCATGTCGTGAGGAGTCACCCCCTCTTGCTGTGCATACGATACAATCGCTTCAGCAAGCGGGTGAGACGAAAACTGTTCCACTCCCGCAGCGTCGGCCAGAAGTTCTTCTTTGGTATGTTCTCCCAGTGTAATGACGTCAGTTACGGTATGACGCCCGTAAGTCAAAGTTCGCGTTTTATCAAACGCAAGTGCGCGTATACTTGCCAATTTCTCCAAGTACTTTCCTCCTTTAATGAGGATACCGTGGCGTGATCCTCCACCGATTGCAGAAGCAACCGCCACCGGTGTGGCGATCACCAAAGCGCACGGACACGCCACCACCAATAGAATCAATGCTCTATATAACCACACCTCAAACGGTAAACCGAGAAACAAAACGGGTACCACCACCATCAGTATGGAAGTGAGTACCACCGCAGGTGTGTAGTACTTCGCAAAGGTATCTATAAACGCCTGTGTGGGTGCCTTGGACGCTTGCGCCTTTTGTATCAAAGCAATGATTTGTGCAAAGGTTGAATCCTTACTCTCCTTAGTGACCTCTATTTCCAGGTACCCCTGTATGTTCATGGTACCTGCGTACACCGCATCCCCTTCTTTTTTATCATCCGGGGCGGACTCTCCGGTAATGGCCGACTCATCTACGGACGTGCTTCCCTTTTTCACAATCCCATCAAGCGGAATCTGCTCCCCCGGACGCACAGCCACCACTTCTCCAACACGAACCTCCTCAACAGGAACCATTTGCCCATCCAGTTTTCTGGCAACTTTCGGAGACCGCTTCAACAGTGCGGCAACGGCCTTGCGTGACTGTTCCACCCCGTAACTCTCAAAAAACTCAGCCAAAGCGAACAGGAAGACCACTGCCGCCGCCTCACCATACTGTCCAATGTAAATAGCCCCCACCGATGCAATAGTGACCAAAAAACTGATATTCAAAAAACGCTGCTTGACTAAACCGCGAATAGCACTGATAAGCACGAACACTCCTCCCGATGCTATAGACAGAAGATAAAACAAAATGCTCCACTGCTCTTGCTCAAATGAAAATGCGCTCAATAATCCAAGCCCCAGCAGCATACCGGAGACGGGAGTCATGGTGCGCATCAATGTCTTTGTATTTAACCACGTTGTGGATGCATCTTCTTCCGATACACTGCAAGTATCGCAGTGCGCTGCAGATGTGTCTGTATTTTCAGTGTGCTCGTGATTACTCATATTGTCATTTATTTAATTCTTAGTTTCATACGACTATGCTGCTGATGCATAAAGTATACCCCAAACAAGAAGGCGACCATCCCCAACACACCCACAACCACTTGTATACTCACACTGGCAACCGATGCGTAGGAAAAAAGATAGGCAAAGGGTGTCACCCCCAACACAGTGGTCACCATAAAGGGAGCAAACGTCACACTACTTCCAAACCCCAGTGCGTAACTCATAAGGTCTACCGGCAACAGCATACGCAAAACCACCAAAAGCAAGATAAAATGTGTATGCGGTAGACGGGCTTCAAACTGATGTATCCTACGCACCAACGTCGTATCTTTTACAAAACCTTGTCCATATCTGCGCGCAAGCACAAACGCAATCAACGATCCGATAACCCACCCGATAATACTGTAGGTACCAGCCCAGAACGGTCCGAAGCTGTTTGCAGCTACCGGCAACAAAAATCCGGTACCCAGTGGAGCGATCACGATCGCCGCTACGGTAATACCTACATACGACAGCACGCCATACCAACCTGTCTGCTGAGTCACTTCAGTGAGCACATCCGCATACTGCTGAGAAAGCTGTGAAATCAGCACGAAAAAAGCAACACCTGCCACTGCACTGACTATGTAGAAAACATACTTCATGGTGTTGCTTTTTGCTGCTGTATCTCTCGTTAGTTGATGGTGATATCCGCCTTTTCACGAAGTGAGTCAATAAAGATCTGGGTGAGCTCCTGCCTTTTTTGTGTACGCAGCTGCTCCTCAATCTGTGTACGTACCTCATCAAGTGGCGGTGCCGCCTCCCCGAGTGACCCCACTGCATTTTCATAAAATGCGCTTATCTCCTCGTCTGTGACCTCAATACCTGAAAAGTCCACGTTTTCACTGATAAACGCATCTAACAGCAACTGCTCTCTTATGCGCTGCTTGAATGCTTCCAGCGTCAAGCTGATGCTCTGTAACTGTGTAGCGAGTGCCTCCTCACTTCCCATCTGGGTAATATACTGATTGTACAGCGTCTCCACCTCCTCGTCGGAAACGGAAGTGCCTGCTTCAGCTGCCGCTTGTTTTAACAGAGTATAATTGATGGTATCACTGAGAATTTGCGCTTCAACTTGCGCGCGCGTGTCAGGATTATTCAAATCAACCCCCTGTGCGATCAATGCACCTTGCGCCTCGGACAGACGGTCTGTGATTACCCCCTGTGTGATTTCCTCACCATTAACCACAGCGCGTACGGTTGTGGGATCGATAGCGGACAGTGCCGCTACATCATTTGAGGCATTTTTATCTTGCGTACTGTAGTACGCAATACCTACAATAAACAGCACAAGCACTGCCGCAGCGACAACAAGCCGCATATGATTGCCGGATTTTGCCGTTCTCTCTTTGGGAAGGTTTGCCGACACCTCGCTGCTTTGCTGCTCCGGTGCAGACGACTCATGTGGTACAGTCGTTTCCTGCACCTCTTTTTTTTCTGTCTCCATGTCTAACGTTCTATTTTTGTAATATGCCCCCTATAGTAGCATACGATTGTATGAAACAGGTGCTTTTTGCCAGAGAGCGTGTGTGACAGCCACTATTTCATAGCTATCAAGTCTCAATCATCCCCGATGCCACCTGCTGGAAGTGTACACCCGTTCTTGACCTACCGCGCCAAACGCTCGGGCGATTTGTTTTTATTTTTACGAATGTATTCGTTAATTGCATCCACATCAACCGTGTCCAGATTTTGCAATCTACCCCAAGAGGACAGTGAAACGGGACTATCGTTTTCAGCGCGCGGTGAAACCACCACAGACAGAGCATTGCGCCGAGCAATCTCTCGTAAGAGGTTGATAGAATCCTCATCAAGGTCCTTGTAGGTTATCCAAATGCCTCCATGCTCAAGATTATGAATCACATCCTCATCTCGGATGGGTTCCTCATTAAATCCCCATGGTACTGGTCCGGCATGCGGTCCTGACGTAGGCGGATTGGAGTTATATGCGGTAAATTCCTCCCCGGGAGGAAGATGTTGATTCCCTTGAATAGGTACTTCTTGCCCCGGACGGTTTTGTAGATCTTTTTGCGCATTTACTGCAAGATAATACATACCGCCGACAACAAACCCGACAAACAAAACCCAAGGAGTTGCTTTCTTAATTCTCCCTATGCGTATTGCACGCGCCTTCGCTTGACGACGGCGCTCCGCTTTGGAAACGGTCACTTCTTTTCCTGACTCACTACTCATATAAAAATATAGTTACAAACATTCTGTTAATAGTGTGCATGTTGCGCGCATGCAGTATACCATTTAATACCCCTCAAAGGACTCTGTACGAATATCTGCCACAGCAACTCCCCCCAGCCGCAAGCCATTATCCACAACCGCAACCATTGCCGGTGGACCAACCACCCAAAATGTTGCCCCCTCATACAAAGACGCCAAATGAGCAAAGGTATCCGCCTCCGGTCGCTCATATATTTCTTGCAAAGAAAACCAAGGTTGTGACACGGCAAGTTGCTGTAGCTCTTCCAGGTAGGGAGCATGCTCAGGACTGCGATTGCCATAGACCAATGTCACCTGCCCTTGCCAATCCTCTGCCTGCCGCTGACGAAAGTAGCTCATAAATGGCGAGATACCCACTCCACCTGCGACAAACACATGGTCATCACCATCGCCCGATGGCAACACAAAACTACCAGCAGCTTGCTCAACAGTGACTGCAGCACCAACCGGCAGTGACAATAGTGTACGCTTAAACCCACTGTCTGAGGATCTAAACACCACTTTTATCTCCTCCATATTGTAGGGTGATGAGGCAATGGAAAATAAGCGTGTATTCCCCTTATGATCACTGAACTGCAACCGGTCCAGCTGCAGTTGCACATACTGTCCCGCAGTAAAGGAAAATGACTCGGGACGCGACAGTACCACCTCGTGCGTACCCTCTGCAACAACCTTGTGCGCTAAAATTTGCGTTTTGAAAATCATACTTCAAATTATAAATCGTAAATTACCAAGAACTGTTCTTATGCTTCTTCACTGTTTTTAGAAACGCCCACACCTGTGCGACAAAGACACTCAAAAATGCGACTAAGTAGTAGTACTTCAACGGATTAGGCGGGTAGTTGTAAGGTGCGCCTTGCATCGCGCGCAAGAGCGAAGGAGAAAAGTGGATAAACGCGTAATAGAGCACATGTAACACCACCAAGTAGAAGACAACGTATGCGAACATATGCAGCCACTTCCACGAGGAAACCCCAAGCAGATTTACCATTTTGTCCGATGAGGTTGCAGCAAGCAACAGTGCGAAGAAAATCGCAAACGCCCCAATAAGATTTGCCAAACCGAAACCGGGCTCGGCACGCATATAAATATCCAACTGGGGTACAAATTGGTAGCCGAAAAATTGCCATACACTCCAGCGCACCCAACCATCCAAGATAAGATATACGTGCACCGCAGATATCAGGAAGAACCAAATACCCGCCTCGCGCCTAAAAGAGAGTACTTTAGTAAGTGGTGGAAATATCACAGAAGCGGGTCCGATAAAAACGGCGAACCACAGCAAAAATAGGGAACCTCCTCCAAACGCCTTCCAGAGACGCATATCAGGACTCCAGGTGCCGTTTAATTGCCATACCAAGTACACCAACGCCGCCCCTATGGATGCCACTGCAAAGTGTCTTATAAAAACCGTCTTCGTATCTTTAATACCAAGTAACA
>WFTF01000058.1 GCA_015485575.1 Patescibacteria group bacterium
CGCAGCGAAAGATTTCCTGGCGACTGTTTACCAAAAACACAGCTCCCTGCGAACTCGTAAGAGGATGTATAGGGGGTGACGCCTGACCAATGCCGGAAGGTTAAACACGGATGGTTGTACTGGTTACTGGGTGCTAGTTTCCAGTTACTGGAGTTGATTTTTGCGAAGCAAAAATCAACAGTGCGCGCACACCAGTAACCGACCACTAGTAACTAGTAACCAGTACAGCTGGGCTGTGTAAGCCCCGGTCAATGTCAGCGATAACTATAATCGTTCTAAGGTAGCGTATTTCCTTGTCGGGTAAGTTCCGACGTGCACGAATGGCGTAACGACTGGGAAACTGTCTCAAGGACCTGCTCGGTGAAAATACAATCCCGGTAAAGATGCCGGGTACCTGCAGTTAGACGAAAAGACCCCAGGAGCTTTACTGTAGCTTCGTATTGGGGCTGTTGAATTAATGCGTAGAATAGTGGGGAGACTTTGAAGCCATTCTCTTGGGAGTGGTGGAGTCGCCAGTGAAATACCCATCTTTAATTTGGCAGTCTCTAACCAGATGGGCAAAACCCGTTTGGGACAGTGCGTGGCGGGCAGTTTTAGTGGGGCGCTACCCTCCAAAAGAGTAACGGAGGGGTCTCAAGGTCAACTAGGCGCGAATGGAAACCGTGCCGATAGTGCAATGGCAGAAGTTGGCTTGACTGTAAGGCGTAGATGCCAAGCAGATACGAAAGTAGAGCATAGTGAACCGATGGTATGCTTTAGATGCATCCGGAGATTACCCGATAAAAGTTACCCTGGGGATAACAGGCTAGTATTGCCCAAGCGTCCATAGCGACGGCAATGTTCGGCACCTCGATGTCGGCTCGACTTATCCTGGGGCTGGAGCAAACAAATCTGCTCTCCTTGCCGGAAACGGTAAGGTAATGATAGATCTTGCGTATGCAAATGTATCGACTGTACCAATGCGGCACCCTCCGCGGTACGGGAAACAAGCTCAAAACGGAGAAGGCTGACTCATACGGCTTGGGAAGCATATGACCTGTCGTTTCACAGGTCCCAGGTATGTTATATTTTTTACATACTTGGAGTATGAGAGCTAATTCCGTAGGAAAGGAAAATGTTGAAGTTAAGTACGCCTACTTGGCCGGATTTATAGACGGTGATGGTTCCATTAT
Organism: Patescibacteria group bacterium; assembly: GCA_015485575.1. Lineage (GTDB taxonomy): Bacteria > Patescibacteriota > Minisyncoccia > Phycocordibacterales > UBA918 > OLB19. The sequence continues at coordinate 1,173 of WFTF01000058.1, forward strand.
GGCAATCATTGAGCGTCATAAAGAGAAGCGATTTGGCTGGCGTGTACGTATTGTTCTTAAAATTACACAGAAGCATCAGGAAGATATTGCATTTCTTCCGGTGCTAACTGGATGTGGAACCATATGCAAAAATGGGAAAACATGGGATTGGAAAACGCGAAATCAAACTGATATCGCACACATTTTGTCCCGTGTCCAACCATACGCGCGAGTAAAACGTCGCCAAGTAGATCTTGCACTGCAAATTCTTCAGACTCCCGTTAGGAGTCAGCGAGATTTGCTTGCGGTGGCAACCTTAGCAGATACTTTGTCTGTATATAACGTACGGTCCAACAACCGTCGTCATAATTACGCGGCAAAGATCCAAACATTTTTCTCCTCTAACGACTGATTACTAGAAAGTTGGTTCTAGTATGAGATATACTCATCACCGGCAGTATGTCGGTAGCTTGCGGTTAGTAAGTTGACTGTAAGTTGAGATATCATACGGCTTGCACCTACGGTGCATGTGGTGACACATGTATTATGGTGATGGAATAGTCTGATCTGTGCGGGAACGCACAGCTAACAGAATATGAGGTCCCAAGGGTTTGGCTGTTCGCCAATTAAAAAGTCACGCGAGCTGGGTTTAGACCGTCGTGAGACAGGTTGGTCTCCTATCTACTGCAGGCGTCGATACTTGACGAGAGTTGTCCCTAGTACGAGAGGACCGGGATGAACCAACCTCTGGTCTACCGGCTGTTTCGCCAGAAGCACCGCCGGGTAGCTATGTTGGGAATGGATAACCGCTGAAAGCATCTAAGCGGGAAGCCAACTTGAAGATTAGGTATCATTAAGTCCCCTGAGAGACGATCAGGTTGATAGGCACTAGGTGGAAGTACAGTAATGTATGCAGCCGAGGTGTACTAATAGGACGTTATTTCCCATGGGGAATGTTGTACAGCACTGTCATTTTCTGAGTGCGGTATGTGTTTGAATAAGGTAGTTGTTTGCTGTTATCTTGAACATAGCGAAGTGGTGACCAAGTATGTGTTAAGAGTCACTGTTGTAGTGTGTATACTGTATACTACGAACAGATGACAATGGCACTCTTGTAGCCACACTCTATGCACTTTCCAGTCGGAGCGTAGCTCAGTCAGGTAGAGCGCCCTGCCAATAAAGGGCGGAAAGGAGGTTGCCCTGCGGGGAGGTCGCAGGTTCAAATCCTGCCGCACCGACCAAGAGCTCACTCCTCTTAAAAAGAGTGACCACTTCACTGTGTTCAAGATAGTAAAGAACCACGAATATATTGAAAATTCTATGTTGGTGCTTTGGGGGTGGGGGTCCACCCGTTCTCATTCCGAACACGGAAGTTAAGCCCACTACCACCGATGGTACTTCGCAAGAGGGAGAGTAGGTAGGCGCCAACATAGAGTTTTGAATTTCATCATTCGTGGTTTTTTATTATGTTTTGCCAATATAGATACTGTACTCTCCGGAAAGTAAGCAAAGCATCCTTCGCCTGCATTTGCAACTCAAACAAAAATAAATTTTAGTTTGATTGCTCATTTGACGAAGTAGGTAGGCGTCAACATAGAGTTTTGAATTTCATCATTCGTGGTTTTTTTGTTCGTTATGTGTTACAAAACCATATTTTGTGCACGCGTATGCAGGATACTATCTCAACAATCTAGAATGAGCTCTAGAGCTCGTTCCAGAGTAGAGCAAGAGCTGTATGGAGAATGTAGAAGAGTAAGGAAAACCTTTCATTCGAATGAAAGGTTTTGGACTGAAAAATAATAGTCCTCACTTGATTCTTGCTTGGCCATAGCGCGGAAGGTGTCCGCCAAGCGTGAGCATAGAATCTATGCTTTGTATAATTGCCAGATACACAGGTTTGTTATTCTTCAGTGCAGTAAGAATAGGTGCATAGTGGTCTTGATCATAATAAAACTTAATTTTAGAAGCAGTTGCCGGACTCACTTTCAATGAGTCACTAATTTTGTATAGAGAATATCCCTCGTGGATCATTACAATGATAGCAAGTCGTTTTGCAAGCATAAGCTGTTCTTCTGGTCCAAGGAGTGCCTCTAAAAATTCTCCCGTTTGTACTATGGACAACTTTCCCAGCATTTTATTTAGTTGTAAAAAAAGAGTGTCACGTTGTTTTTGTGATAGTTTGTTTTTGTTTAATCGCACCATAAAAACAGTATAACAAAAAACCTTTCATTCGAATGAAAGGTTTGCGGCGGATATTTTGACAGATGAGTGACAGTAGGTATCGTATCTCCTAATTTTTTATTGTCAAAATGTTACCGGCTATGAGGCAAGAAAGAATATATGAGTACCGAATACTGAAGTATTGCCCCACTTTCACTAATGTTTTCCAAATAGCCACTCATAAGAATCTTTCATTCGAATGAAAGGTTTTGGATAGAGCGTGGTAATTTGTTGACGTTTTTGGTGTTGGAGTTTGGTGTTGGAGTTTGGTGTTGGAGTTTTGTGTTGGAGTTTGGTGTTGGAATTGGACATTGTGTCGGGGTGTATCGCGGCTGGATCGATGCTACAGTGCTGGAAGGTGAAATTGCGCAATTAATTATGCAATTAATTGCGCAATTTTGTATAGAGTCGGTGGCGGACTATGAATATGGGTGTGATGTCTTAGTATGCACTTGAAAAATAGGAAAAGCCGCGCGACCACAGGTCGCGCGGCGGTGAAACGGGACACTCCGCGTCAGACTGCGACGGAGGCGTGCATCCTCTGAGCTTTCCTGCCGATCTGATTGCAGGCAGGAATATGCTCAAAGGAGGCCTCGAAGGCTTCCGCTGCCTTTTCGGCAGCCTCTTCCTCGCGACGCTCTTCTGCTTCCATGATGGCCCACTCTTCCGCGCTGGGCCCTTGGAGAAGAGGATCGCTATAGTCGATCCCGTCGTCAAACGGATCAAACCATTCCTCTTCCTCCGGGTAGTTGAGTTCATAGTGCTCGACACCCCAGAGATCGTCCCAGTACGGGTCGTTGACCATGTCGTAAAGGGACTCTCCCCGACACCAATACTCATCCATGGGATCGGTGTTGGAGAACCCATGGCAGTTTTGGTGGGCCTCTGACATGACAAACATGCCTTCAGCCGTGTCAATGCCGGAGAACTCATCATGAGCGTCGAGGAAGTTCTCGACGCTCATGTGCGACGGCATGACGTCGCACATCTCCCGCAGCCAGAGAGTGTCCATCTGGCGGTGGGTGTTGCGCCGTGCGGCACGGATGTGTCGATGCATGTAGAGCTTGCGCCCACACAGCCGCCCATGCTTGCCGTGGGATTGCCTGCCGTCCCGCTTATCTTCGGGGCTGGCAAAGCAGGCATTCTCGCCATGGGCGAGAAAGGACGCCAGGCGGCCTTGCCGCTGCGGGAGGTGCTCATAGCTCTCCCCGATCAGTTCCGGAATGTTGAGGTACCACCATTCTTCCTCGGTACACCATTGGTCATACCCGTCATTCGGATATTCATCGTCATAATCGAACGACGGGTCGTCAAGCGGGTTGCGCCCCTCAAGGGTCACCGACCCCTTCGGCTCCGGGATTGCCCACACCTTATCAAAGGCGTGGAGCATGGCGGATTGCATATCCATTTATACCTCCCTTTTAAAAAGAACCAAGTTGCGGGTGACAATAGCACAAAAGTAAATAAAAGTCAAGTTTTGGAATTGCAGGTATACCGATTGCTTCCTGTTGTTAAGCCGTTTTCTGTCTGCGTGATGCGTAGTATACGCAAGTGAATGCATATCTGCTACAATAGCGCTATGAAAAAAAAGCACCTGTATGGACTGTTTGCCGCTGTGGTGCTCTTTGGTATAGCACTATTGTTTTTTGTGCGGGATACACAACCGAAGCTCCCCGAAGCGCCTACGCAAGAGGTGGGTGCTGAACCAGAGCAAAGACAAGAAGCAACACCACAGGAGCAGTCAAGCAACACTGCAAGCGACACTCAAGGAGTACCGCAACAGGTAACGGTGGAGGGTACGTTCCTGAGCTTGGTGCGCGGCGAAAACCGCTTTGAAAAAACATTTCAGTATTTGCTTTTGGATGATGGCAGTGAAGTGTTGCGTATTGACCTGCGTCCGCTTATCGGGTACAGCGAGCTGGAAGTGGAGAAAAAGTTGGGTGTGAAGCGCGGTGATCGCATACGCGTTACCGGCACCATAGAAGACGGTACGTTTACCGTCTCAGCCATAGAAGCGCAAGAGTAGCTGTTTGCAATCAGCGCATACAACGCTGTTTTGGTTTGGTATACTTGAAAGATAATGAAAATAGAGCGACGATGGGCATTTTTCAGACGGCTGCAGTATGGCCTGGGTTTTGGAGCTGTATGGTTGGTAATTTTTGTGTTGGTTTACCTGTCCAATTTCTACACACCTCCAAACTGTTTTGATAACCGACAAAACGGAGACGAGCGCGGGGTAGATTGTGGTGGGCCTTGTAGCAGTGTTTGTGCGTTTGATGTGCAAAAACCGACTGTGCAGTGGGCGCGCAGCTTTCGTGTGACGGAAAATCAGTACAATGCGGTTGCGTATATAGTCAATAAAAACCGCTTTGCGGGGTCACCTGCGTTGCCGTACACCATATCGTTATACGACTCCAATGGTCTTATCACACAGCGAAGTGGCACAACCATCTTACCACCGGACAGTGTGTATCCGGTGTTTGAAGCGCGCATTGATACCAAAGGGCGTGTGCCTACGCAGACCATTATGACAGTGGGGGAAACGGATAATTGGGTACAAGCCACAGGAGGACGCAACCAGTTCACCGTTCAGTCGCGAACACTGACTGGTGCAGATAGTAGCCCTCGCTTAGAGGCGCAGATATACAACAATATGCTCACTGAGGCAAAAGAAGTGGAGGTGGTGGCAACTATTTTTGACATGCAAGGGAATGCACTTACCTCGTCACGTACTTTTATTGATAATTTTGCCGGCCAAAGCAGCAGGACTGCTGTATTCACTTGGCCCGAACCGATCGCAAAGACGATACGCAGCTGTGAGGTGCCAACTGATGTTGTGTTGGCAATTGATGTGTCCGGCAGCATGAACAACGATGGTGGTAACCCACCACAGCCGATTACTTCAGTACTGCAAGCGGCAGGGGCGTTTGCCCAACGTATGCGCGATGGTGATCAGGCGGCCTTGCTGACATTTGCAACGCAAGCGGTCATGTTGGAGCCACTGACCGGAAATATTGCACAGGTGGCCAGAGAAATAGCGGAAATTTCCATTGATCCTGCGGAAGAAAGAGGCACTACCAACACGGGTGATGCACTGTATACAGGCATGCGAGAATTATTGTCTCCACGTCATAACAGCGAAGCGCGTAAGGTTATGGTGCTCTTAACCGATGGATTGGCCACAGCGCCCGGGGAAAATCCCGAATCCTACGCCCTACAGGCTGCGCAGCAGGTGAAGCAAAATGATATCAGTCTCTTCACTATTGGGCTTGGCACACAGGTGAATATGGAGTTTATAACCAATCTGGCAAGTTCCCCGAAGCAGGCATATCGGGCGGTGTCCTCAAGTCAGGTGGATAGTATTTATCGTACAATCACCAGTGAGATATGCGAAGACGGACCTGCGGTTATTGAAATTATACCGAAAACGGATGCGGGATTTTCTGCCCCCTAAATAATGTCCGATGCAGTGTATGTCATCTTTTATAGGTGAGTTTCTTTCGTGTATTCTGCTATACTACACGGACTATGCGTACGCTACTTGCACTGTTTCGCGGATTTGATCCCTACCTCGCGGGAGCATGCATACTGCTTTCGGGAATGGGGCTGGTCACCATGTACTCGTTTGTGGGTGACAACTTGTTTTTTCAACGCCAGATTGTGTGGATCGGACTGGCAATTCTGATCATGTTTTTGGCGATGCTACCGGACTATCGTTTTTTACGTGTAGGCAATACGACGTTTTGGATTTATGTTTTCTTCTTATTTCTGTTGGTTCTGGTACTGTTTGTGGGGGAGGTAACTTTGGGGGCACAAAGTCGTTTTGATCTGGGTTTTTTTTCGCTGCAGCCGTCTGATCCTGCAAAACTGGCTCTGATTGCCGTTTTGGCAAAGTATTTTTCCAAGCGTCACGAGCTTATAGGTGATTTTCGTCATATTGTCATATCGGGCGTCTATGCATTGCTTTTTTTCGGACTCGTTTTTGTGCAGCCCGACTTTGGATCGGCAATTATTCTGTTCTTTATTTGGTTTGGAATGATTTTGGTTGCGGGTATCAAACTGCGCCACTTGTTGGTGGTGTTTATTGTGGGGGCACTGGCATTTGGTGGAATGTGGCAGTTTGCTTTTCAGGATTATCAAAAACAACGGATCGCCACCTTTTTGGATCCGCTTTCCGATATACAGGGGTCGGGTTATAACGCCTATCAGTCCACTGTTGCGGTGGGGTCCGGACGACTGTTCGGCAAGGGTATTGGGTATGGTACACAGTCAAAATTGCAGTTTTTGCCGGAGTATGAAACTGACTTTATTTTTGCCGCTTTTGCAGAGGAGTGGGGATTGGTGGGAGTGGTGGTGCTGTTCATACTCTTTGGTGTGGTAATTGGGCGACTGCTCTACCACGCGGTGCGCGCCGCAACCAATTTTGAGCGGCTGTTTGCAACCGGTGTAGCAATACTGTTTACCAGTCACTTCTTTGTTCATATCGGTATGAATATCGGTCTGTTGCCGGTTACCGGCACCACCGTACCATTTCTCAGCTATGGCGGGACACACTTGGTGACCGAGTTTCTTGGAGTGGGTATGGTAATGGCAATGAGTCGGTATGCAAAAACATATCCCGATCAAAGCGAGTTGTCTATTTTGGAGGAATAGAACCATCCCGAAACGTATTTGTACAGCTAATCCCTACTAGTCGTTTTCAAATTTACCGACTACCCAGTCAAATTCTCCTTGCCAGTCTCTGGATGGGCATGACCATCCGGGACTGACTGATGCGGGGCGCCCTGATGCTTCCAGGTTTGTAATGCCCAGTACATAGTAAGCACCTTTGCCGGCATCACATCCGTATGATCCTGCGCTGTAGCGATAGTAGCGGTACCCATCACAGTTTCCCGTGTACTGCTCGTCCTCGGGCGGATCCGGCATCAAATCTCCCAATCCGCCCGATATGAAAGGATATGTTGCGTTGCCTACATCCCAGCCTCCACAGCCGTCAAAGTCGGAAGTGGGATAGCGACCGTTTTCAGCGAAATAGGCGTCCAGCGCAATCATGACTTGCTGCATTTCAGCGAGGCGTTTCGTATCTCGTGCTTTTTCGCGGGCGGCGTTGAGACTGACCAACACCACACTCGCCAGCGTGCCGATGATGGCAATAACAACCAGCAGTTCTATGAGCGTAAATCCTTTTTTATGTATATTTGTTGTTTTGCTCATAAGTTAAGGAGTATTTATATCTTCAGTAACTGCGGGCACAAAGGAGCTATCCGACGCTTCTTCGTCTGTTATCAGACGTAGTGAGAAAAAACTGATGGTAATTAAAATAACAATCAAAGCAATCAAGAATATATTTGCCTGAGTGGCACTCTTGGCGATTCCCAACTTGATCACCAGTTCAATGATGGCTGATGTTCCATGACTTGTCTGTCGGGCAGTATGATACTGCTCACCTTCAAATTCAACTTTCATATCGCAATTTTATAGTGCGGTACCGTTTCATACAAGCGGTTGTATGTAGGTAACCGAATATGGGAACTGTTTGGACATATCCTACTATTTCAACAAAACAGCTACCGATCAACGTGCATATAAAGTTATATGTACTTGTAGCAATGTTTCTACTTTTGCGAGGCGGTATTGTTGTATACAGAGATTGTTTCCCAACACATGCGCTGCAGTGAGAAGTGCTGTGCATTTTTATAATTTGCTTCAGCAAGCGTTTCTTGCAGTTTTGTGTCCGTAAGCAGACGTGAAAGTGCCGCGCTTAGGTCTACAGTGCTCTCCGGAGTTACTAAAAGCGCCGTTTTTTCATCGGTGAGTATATCGGTGATGCCTCCTGTTTTGGTGGCGACAGTAGGCACTTTGGCAAGTGCCGCTTCAAGTAATACATACCCAAACGCTTCGGACTTTGAAGGGAGCATAAAAATATCAAATGCCTTTAGAAGTCGTCCCGCCTCTTCTATGGTACCGGTAAAGAAGACGTGTTTTTCAATACCCAGATCGCGTACACGCATCTGTAGCCGATTATAGAGTTGCCCGTCACCGATTATGATATACCGCAGGGTAGGGTGCTTTCGCGAGAGTGCGGCAATGCTGTCTATGGCGCGGTGCAGCTGCTTGGTTGGGTGCAACTCGGCAATGGTCCCTATCCACGTGTCTGTGTGGAAGTCACTGAGACTCACTTGATTGTCTCTTACTTTGGTTTCAATAATGCCGCGTGCTTCTTGCTTCGGTTTGATATCGGAAAGGTGGCGACCCGGATGTACGGTTATCATTTTCCGCTGTACTCCTTTCCAAGTCATCTGTTTGCGCAGCCCTTCCGAGACAGTGATTGTGGTGTGGCTGCATAGAATGGTGAAGTAGTGAATACAGTGGAAAATCAGTTTTTGCCAATAGGGTCTATCTTCATTGTATGCCCAGGCGTGTGCGGTAAATATAATACGCGGTACACGCAAGAATCGTCCCAGTAATGTACCCAGTGCTCCGGCTTTTGAACTGTTTACATGGAGTATGTCAGGTTTCTCCGAACGAATAATTCGTGCAATGGAGTATAAAGCGCGTACTTCAGATAGAAGAGATATATCGCGCTGCAGGTGAGCAATGGGGATGGTACGCACCCCCGCTTTGGTGAGTTTTTGCCTGAGTGTGCCGTCACCCCCAAGAGCAACGACCACATCAAAGGTGTTGCTGTCTAAACAGGTGGCAAGGTCAAAGACGTAGCGTTGGGCGCCGCCCCAGTTGCTCTTGGTAATAAGAAACAGAATTTTCTTTTTCGTAACAGGGTTCATGGAGACATTCAGGATATCATACGATAATCTGCAACTGGGACGGTCCACCTTGGCCTGATTTCGCTTCGCTCCATATCGGCCATCGCTCGCTTACTCGCGATCGGAGGAAACGAGAAACCGTTCTCGTTTCCTCCCCAGTTGCTCTTGGTAATAAGAAACAGAATTTTCTTTTTCGTAACAGTGTTTATTGGAAAGGGGTGGTAATATGAATGATTGAAAGTTTTGCTTGATTTCACTTTATTCAACATTCATATCTGTATAACGTTCAATCTTCTTGATAATTTACACCGTTTCTGTAGAGTATCTAATGATTGCATGGACACCTTTTGTCGTGTTGCATACCTGTCGGCACGACAAACGGTGGAATAATATAGCATACCAATATGGGAGAACGAAGAAGAGAGTTGTTGTTACTGCTTGCCGGAGACATTGTATGTTTCGTGCTTTCTTTGTATTTGACACTTCTTATTCGCTACTTCTCACTGCCAAGCAAGGAATTGCTGTTGGATCATCTTGGTCCCTTTTTGATCTTAAGCAGTATCTGGCTGTTTATTTTTTACATCGCGGGTTTGTATGACAAGCATACGGTGTTTCTGAAAGGTCTCTTGTTTAGTCGCATTCTCAATACTCAGTTTGTCAATATACTCATTGCGGCGTTGCTGTTTTTGATTGTGCCATTTGGGATTGCTCCTAAGACAAACCTGGTCATTTATCTTGCAATTTCAATTGTGCTTATCACACTATGGCGTTTGAAAATCTTTAATTTCCTTTCTCCAAAACATCGCCACAAGGCAATACTCATCGCAGACGGAGAAGAGGCGATAGAGCTGGTGGATGAGGTCAACAACAACGAGCGCTACAACTATTCCTTTATACGCATGATTGATCGGCGTACCGCTGAGCAAACAGAGGATTTTGAGAGCAAACTGCTGCGTCTGATTGATAGGGAAGGGGTAAGCATTATTGTTGCCGACTCAAAAAGTGAATACATGGAGCGTATTATGCCGACCATATTTGATCTTGCATTTTTGAAGTTTGAGTTTACCTTTTTGGATTTTTACAAGGTGTATGAAGATACCTTTGATCGGGTGCCGCTGTCGGCACTTCGCTATGACTGGTTTATCACACACGTTTCTCAGTCAAAAAGTCTTGCCTACGATGTGCTCAAACGAAGTTTTGATATTGTCGGCAGCATACTCATCGGCGTTTTGTTGCTGATCCTGCTGCCGTTTATTGCTCTTGCCATTTATCTGGAAGATAAGGGAAAGATTTTCATAACGCAGAAGCGTATCGGCAAGCACAACAAACCGGTGATTGTCTACAAAATCCGCACCATGACGGAGAGCAACCCGACAAGCGATACGTGGATTGCCGAGGATGCCAAGCAGGAGAACAAGGTCACGAAAGTGGGAGCGGTGTTGCGTAAGGCAAGCATTGACGAGTTGCCACAGTGCATCAATATCCTCAAGGGGGAGATGTCGCTGATTGGTCCGCGAAACGATATCCAGGGACTCGGACACCGTCTGGCGGAAGAGATTCCCTACTACAATATCCGCAACTTTGTAAAACCTGGGGTGACCGGATGGGCACAGACACATCAGCATTATATGGGAGATCACATCAGCCCTCAGTCATTGGAGGAGTCTCGTGTTCGCCTGTCGTATGATCTCTACTATGTTAAAAATCGTTCCGTCATGCTTGATATTGAAATTACCTTGCGCACCATCAAAACATTGTTGTCACGTTTTGGTATTTCCATCAAGCTGCCACGCTAGGCAACTATGCTAGAATGACTGGTGTTATAACAAATACAGTATGAAAGAGCGAACTATTTTTATTGTCGGTATCGGGTATGTTGGCGAGATGCTCTGCGATCAATTTGCAAAGCGAGATGACGTAAAGGAGATTATCGCTTTGGACAAAGAGCCGCAGGGGGAGTGGTGTAAGACTATTCCAAAAGTAACCTATATACAGTGCAACATGGCAGACGATACGTGGCAGCAACAGGTTGCGCAACACAAGCCGGACACTGTGATACATACCGCATGGCAGATTCGCGCTATGTACGGCCAGAAAGACCTCCAGTGGCAGTGGAACGTTGAGGGATCAAACAAAGTGTTTGACTTTGCCTTCAAAAACGACTTTGTGAAGAAGCTCATTTACTTTTCCACCGCCTCTTCCTACTCCGCACGGAAGGATAATCGCTTTGAACACCTGTTTACCGAAGAGGAGGGATTTCGCGATGACGACTATATCTATGCGCACGAGAAAAAGGTGACGGAAGAGAATTTGCAAAAAAAGTATGAGGATGCAAAAGCGGCAGGCGGGTATGTGCCACAGGTAACCGTTGTACGTCCGGCTGCTATCACTGGTCCTCGCGGGAGGTTTATGCGTATTCGTTTCGGTTTGCAGTCCGCATTGCAGGGAAACCTGAAGGGAGGTCTGGTAAATAAAATAATCACCGCTCTGACCACCTGGGTGCCGGCGACCAAGGGGTGGGTGCGCCAGTTTATTCATGAAGATGACGTCAATGACATTATTGCGCAGTTTACTTTTGAGGAGATGAAGTGGGACTATAACGTCTTTAATATCACACCGACTGGTGAACCGGTCTATGCGTCCGACATGGCACAGGCGGTGGGGAAGAAGATACTGCCCATACAGCCATGGATGGTGCGTCTCGCTTTCTTTTTCTTTTGGCACGCAACTCGCGGACGTATTCCCACCTGTCCGGGCAGTTGGCGTTTTTATTCCTATCCGCTTTTAATGAGCGGAGAGAAGCTCAGAAGTGTCTTTGAGTGTAAATACAATAGTAAGGATGCTTTTAAGTATACTGATGGACGTTATGAGTCCTGGGTGCCGCAAGCATTGCGTTGCAGTAAGCATACACATACAGTCTAACTATGCATGAGGGACCTGCCAATAATCCCGAAAGGGAAGTGTCTAATAAAGAGGCAATTGCGGAATATCTCACCATGGAAGTGCTGCGAGATGTTTCTTCCTTGGAAAATGAGTATCGCGCAAGCTCTGCGGTAGATCCATACTACGCTATTGCTAAAGCATTGCGTCGCTTGGCACAGGAGAGACAGGGGCATACCGATGCTCGCTACGGAGGAGTGGGAACCATATTGTACTGCGTATACTTGCAGCTGGCAGATTTATATGAGCAAGTGGGAGCGGATGAAACTCGTACGGTGGATGCCGGTTTGCAGGAGATTGCGGATACCTTTTCTCTGCCCGACGTGCAGGTGATGGTTTACCGAAAACTGTTGGGTAACCGCTTGGGAGAACGATTGCGCTAGTTTCCTTTGCTGTATGGAAGACGATAATTGTGTATACTGGCGGGCATGATTGTTGATGGCAGAAAACTTGCCCAGCGCATATACGCGGAATTGCAAAATGAAGTCTCACATCTTACGCAGGTGCCGCACCTGACGGTGTTTACCTGTGCGCCAAATTTTGCCACAAAAAAGTATCTGCGATTGAAGCAGCGCAAGGCCCGCGAAGTGGGGGTAGGGGTGACTATTATAGAGCTACCCGATGATCTGGACACACAGCAGGTGCAGCAGTCCGTAGAACGAGCGTGTATGCAAACAGACGGTATTATTGTGCAGTTGCCGCTTCCGGCACACCTGGATACGGATCGGATACTGGCGACGATCCCTCCTGACTACGATGTGGATGGTGTGCACTACGGTGCAGGGGTGCAGACACTATTGCCTCCGGTGGTTGCCGCCATCGCGGAAATTGCGGGAGAGTACGACGTGTCGTTTACGGGGAAACAGGTGGTGGTGCTCGGGTATGGGAGGCTGGTTGGCAAGCCCGCTTCAGTGTGGGCGAAACAGCAGGGAGCGCAGGTGACGGTACTCACAAAGGACTCTGCCGACACTGCCACAGTCATCAAACAGGCGGATATCTTGATACTGGGTGCCGGACAGGCACATTTGGTGAAACCGGATATGGTTAGAGATGGGGTGGTTATATTTGATGCGGGCACTTCCGAAGAAGGTGGTGAGCTGGCAGGTGACGCGGATCCCGCCTGCGCTGACAAGGCGTCGGTGTATACGCCGGTACCTGGTGGTATCGGTCCACTGACGGTTGCGATGCTACTGCGCAATGTGCTGTCATGTGTGCGGTAGTACATCCTACAAGCCACTCCACTGTTTCTTGAAAAGGAAACAGTGCATGTATTTGTCAATACATGCATTATACCGCTAAGGTGCTATAGTAATGCAGTTGCTATGTCTAAAAAGAAGGATACAAGAGGAGATTCGGAAACGTTCATTCGTCGGTTTCATGCCGTTTCAGTACTCGTTTTGATTGCCGTGATAGGCTATTTTGTGTATGCAAATACGGCAGACGAAAACGCACGTTTCCCATTTAAGCTGGGACTTGATCTTGCCGGCGGTTCCCACCTGGTCTATGAGGCGGATGTCTCAAAAGTAGAGACAAGTGAAGTAAAAGAACTGATGAACGTGCTGCGGGATGTGATTGAGCGACGTGTAAACATCTTCGGTGTTTCGGAACCGATTGTCCAAGTGGAAAGCAGCAGTTTTGTGTCAGACACGCAAATGGAGCGTTTGGTTGTTGAGTTGCCGGGGGTCACTGACGTTGCACAGGCGGTGGAGGAGATAGGAAAGACCCCGCTTTTGGAATTTAAGTTGGTGGATCAGACCGCACTGCAGGAGCAGGCATCGGTGAGCACTTCTTCTGCCACCAGTACCGGTGTGTCATTACCCGATCCGTTTATTGATACTGGTTTAACCGGTCGCTATCTGACGAGCGCCGCACTTGAGTTTGCCGGGGGAAACGGTGGACAGTTATCAAATGAGCCGATTGTGTCCATTGTTTTCAATGCGGAAGGTTCCAAGTTGTTTGAGACCATTACTCGAGAAAACACCGGTGAAAATCTAGCCATTTTCCTTGATGGGCAAATGATTTCCTCACCGCGTATCAACGAGCCGATTGTCGGAGGACGTGCCATTATCTCAGGAGGATTTACCCCGGAAGAGGCACGCAGTTTGGCGCAAAATCTGAACTTTGGCGCCCTGCCGGTACCTATTACACTGATAAGTACGCAAACCGTGGGAGCGTCTTTGGGTGCTGAGGTGCTGCAGAAGGGAATAAAAGCGGGTGTTGCCGGCTTTGCGTTGGTGGTGTTGTTCATGGCACTGTACTATCGTCTACCCGGTTTGGTGGCGGGTGTATCGCTTGTCGGATATATCGTGCTGATGCTTGTGCTGTTTAAGCTCATACCGGTGACGCTCACCGCGGCCGGATTGGCTGGTTTTGTACTTTCTCTTGGTATGGCGGTGGACGCAAATGTACTGGTGTTTGAGCGTATGAGAGAAGAGTATCGTTCCGGCAAGGGGAGTTTGGAGTCTGCTCGTATCGGCTTTGCGCGCGCATGGAGCGCCATTCGTGACGGAAATGTTACCAGTATTTTATCTGCCATTTTACTGTTTTGGTTTGGCACATCCATGGTGAAGGGATTTGCGTTGGTGTTTGGTATCGGGGTTATCGTGTCCATGTTATCGGCATTGGTGATTACCCGTACACTGCTGTTGGCGCTGCCGGATGCACGTGCCGATGATGACACGCTGCTCGCAAAACTTTATCGGTCAGGATTTATGAAAGTAAAATAGTATGTTTTTTGTTACACACAAGCAGTTTTTCCTCGGTATCGCCGTTACGGTAGTGATTGCGTCCGTGTTCCTTATTGCAACGTTGGGGTTGCGACTCGGTATTGACTTCACCGGCGGCGCACTGACAGAAGTTGCGTACCAGACCGCTCCCGCAAAAGAAGTGTTGACCGAGCGTCTTGACCGTTTGGGTTTGGGCGGATACTCACTGCGAGAAACCATAGATGAGCAGGGTCGCGACGGCTACTTGCTGCGCACGCGTGACCTTAGTGAGGATGAACGTGCACGAGTGGCTGAGGCGCTGGTGCAGGAAGGCAGTGGCGGGGAGGTGGCTCGCTACACCTCCATAGGGCCTGTTATCGGACAGGAGTTGAAAGATAAAGCGGTCTGGGCGATTGCCGGTGTGTCATTGGTCATCATACTCTATGTGGCATTTGCTTTTTCCGGAGTGTCATATCCGGTAGGGTCATGGATTTACGGTGTGATTACCATTCTGGCACTGTTGCATGATGTGCTGGTGCCGACTGCGGCAATGGTGCTGTTGGGATATTTTTTCGGGGTGGAAGCAGATGTGCTGTTTGTCACCGCACTGCTTGCAGTCTTGGGTTATTCGGTAAATGATACGATTGTGGTGTTTGATCGGGTGCGCGAAAATCTGGTGAAGTACCGCAAGGAAAAGAAGGTAAAGGTGACCAGTAGTGACGGATTACAGCGCGAGGAGGTGCACTACACACTTTTAAAGCCGTTTGAAGAGATTGTCGGTATTTCTCTTTCTGAAACGCTCATGCGTTCTATCAATACCTCCGTGACGACACTTATTGCACTGGGAGCGCTCTATTTTTTCGGAGGTGAGGTGACGCGGACCTTCTCGTTGATACTGATTATAGGTGTGATTGCGGGAACCTACTCTTCCATTTGTATAGCAAATCCGCTTTTGGTGCACATAGCACAGCGCAAGCTGGATAAAGAGCGCGTAGCATCATAAAGCTGTATGATCATCGGCATTACCGGAACTATTGGGGCGGGAAAGGGCGCGATCGTTTCGTACCTGGTCGCCCGGCATGGGTTTGTACATATTTCCGCGCGTGATATTTGGACGAAGGAATTGCAGGATCGTGGCATACCTGTTAATCGGGATACCATGACTGACCTGGCAAACCGCTTGCGCAAAGAGTATGGCGCTGACTATTTTGTGCGGCGTGCGCTGCTGTCGGTAGAGAAAGGACAAGATGTAGTCATTGAATCCATCCGCACGGTTGGTGAGGCCCTGTTGCTGAAACAACATGGGGCACTTTTGCTGGCGGTAGATGCGGATGCGCGTGTGCGCTATCAGCGCATCCACAGTCGCCAATCCGCACTGGATCAGGTGAGCTATGAGACCTTTTTGGAGCAGGAAGCACGCGAAATGCACAATGACGATCCCACCAAGCAAAGTATCGCGCAGGTTATGGAAATGGCGGACTATACCATATGCAACACCGCCACGTTACCCGAACTGCACGCGGCGATTGAGGATTTTTTGGAAAAGTGTAAGGACAAACACGCAGAAAGTGCTACACTATAGACAATGGAAAAGGTACAGCAATACGCTCGGCTGATACTGCAGGGGCTTTTGTTTGGTGCGGTGGGGGCTTTGCTTGTTGTTGTGGTGCAAAATATCGTCTCTGACGATGGTGCACTGCAACGTTCAAAAGAGAAGGTGCTGTTTCAAAACAGCGTACAAGCAGCGCAGTCATACAAGCGACGCAATTTTGACTATGTGGGGGTGTGCTCGGACACCGCACTTCCCGATGAGATACGTTGCGTGGAAACGGTTGATACGTTTAAGCTGGAGATGAAAAATCCTGATGGGGGATACTGGTGTGCGGATAGTAGCGGTTTTAACGGGCAACTGCCGTACAGTACCGGAGCCGACTCTCTGTGCCGATAGTGCTCACGATAGAGCAGTGAAAAAGGTGTCTGCAAACTGTATTAGTTGTGTATGCGCGTACCGACAAAGGGTTTTCCCTCCAGGTAGTTTCTTAAAGACTCCAGCTGTGTGCCGTTGAGTGAGGCGACTTCTATGTCTTTTGCTTGTGCTTCGCGCGCGGCAACCGGATCAAAGGGGGAGTTGAGACCGGGGTCCCATTCTTTCGGAATGAGTGCACGAAAGTCTTCCCAGGTGATGTCTTCTATTTTTTGTGCATTTGGGTTTTGTCGAGGATCTGCCGTATAGACGTAGTCTATGTTTGAGAGATTCACTACCTTTTTTGCATCCACTCGCTCGGCGATTTGAATGGCACGCAGGTCGGTGCTGGCGCCGGGTCGGTAGCCGGCGGCGATGATGAGCTTTTCGCTTTTGGGAATGTCCAAGACATCATCGGGATTGGTCACCATAACGCGATACGCCAGCTGTCTGAAGATGGTCAAAAGTAAATGACCATTGAGGCGTGTGGCATGCAGTCCCAGCCAATCAAGGTCTTCGTTTTCAAGGGCTGTAACTTCCGCCGCCGCTTCTTGGTAGCGTCGGGCTGTTTGTCCGCCTCCTGCGATGATAATAAAACGACGACCGTTGGCTGTCTCCGCTTCAATAAGATTTTTCAGTGATGATAAAAAGTGTGTGTCAATGGTGTCAGGTACAATCAGTGACCCGCCAAC
>WFTF01000059.1 GCA_015485575.1 Patescibacteria group bacterium
GCTTCAAGATTCCGTGCTTTGCACACAGTCCCCGAAGGCTGCAAAACCCCGCAACCGGAGAAGAGTACTCGCAGATTGGATTCTGCGTTGGGCCGAAGAAGTACATTAACTTCTTCTGCTACTTCCCGGAGCAAGCAGTCAAGCCGGACAAGGTATTGATTGCGAAAGCCACGATACTGGTCAAGTATCGCGATGGAGGCGACCGATTTCTGTGCGCCGATCTGCACCCGTACAACGGCGCGCCGGAATACATCATCTCTGCCGGCGGAGCTAAGTGGCTCAAAGCAGCACAGGACAATACCATCATCCATGAAGCATTTCCGCCCATGCCCGGAGGTATTGTGCTGACCCCGCGGTGATCCGGTATTTTTTTCGCCGCCCAAGCGTACGCTTGGGCGGCGTTTCCATAGCATACACCTCCCCTACTTTTACGATGTGGACACAAACCTCATCTTCTATACCTGCATACGGTACAATATACCCACGCAGATCTCCTCGTGAGAGATACCTTTTACACACCCGAATACACTGTTCCTTGAAACCTATGGCGCGAAAAAAAACTGCAGCAAAAACCACCAAAAAACTCGTAAAAAAGGCGGTGCGCAAAAAAACCGCTGTAACCAAAACTCACCGTAAAAAAACTGGTGTCTCCTCTCTTTCTAAACGCACAAATGCTGCCACAAGCAAGCACACAGACAAACCACTGCCTCGCCAACCTTTGGGACACCTGCTGGTGGAAAAAATACTCCGTGAGGCGGGATTCAAAGGAGGAGTATCCACCGACAAGCATATTCTGGACCGCTACAGTACCGACGAGAGCATCTTTTCTATCCGACCACAGATTGTCATCCAACCGAAAGACCAACGCGATGTCGAAATTGCCGTATCGGTTATCAACGAGAAAAAGGGAACCTTTCCCTCTCTGTCACTCACCCCGCGTGCTGCGGGTACCGGACTTTCCGGTGGTTCACTCACTGACTCCATTGTCATAGATACATGCGCACACATGCGCCACATGGGAAGCGTCCGTACCGAACACGGAAGTACTCTCTTTACCTGCGAAAGCGGCACTATGTGGCGCGACGTGGAAAAAGCACTCAAAAAAGAGGGCTGCTACCTACCGCCCTTCCCCGCCTCAAAAGACATTTGCTCCATTGGCGGATCGGTCGCCAACAATGCCGCCGGTCCCGACTCACTCCGCTATGGACACTGTGCAGACTGGGTACACTCACTTGAGGTTACGTTGTACGACGGTAAAACCTACACCATCAAACCTATGACCTATCGGGAGTTTAAGATACTTACCAAGAAAAACAACGCATACAGCACCATTGCAAAAGAGGTATTTGCGCTCATTGCCAAACACGAGAAAACTATACAAAAGACGCGACCAAAAACAAAGAAAAATTCTGCCGGCTACCCACTGTGGGATGTGCTCAATGTCTCCGTTGCCAGCTTCCGAAGGGGTAAGGGCACCTTTGATCTGACCCGCCTCATATCGGGCAGTCAGGGTACCATCGGTATCATCACTTCCGTGACCATGCGCGCACAGCCCATAGCCCAAGACACACAACTGATTGTCGTGCCGGTGTTTGACCTGATGGATGCGGGCAAGGTTATCTCCAAAGCGTTGGACTTTAACCCGATTAACATAGAACTGTTTGATGGTTTAACCTTTGACCTGGCGCTGCAACACCCGGAGTTTTTCAAAGACCGACTCTCAAAGTTGGACTACTACAAAGTGCTGTTGTCTCTGTACACCACCTATCACGTCCGCTATGCACGCAAGACTCCCGCATTTACCATACTCATCACTATTGATCCAAAATCACTATCTTCACGTACAGCTGCGGGTATGGTCAAGGCACTGAAAAATAACCACGGCAAGCGTGCGCGGCTGGTGAAAAATCGACACGAAAGAGAGATGTTTTGGCAGGTGCGCCGCGCCAGCTATTCCCTTTCAAAGCTGCAAGACCCCAACAAGCGACCCGCCGCCTTCTTGGAGGATATGACCGTCCCGCCGCAACACCTCTCAAAGTTCTTTGCCGAAATAAAAAAACTACTCAAAAAATACAATGTGACCGCCGCGGTGCACGGACACGGCGGCAATGGACACCTGCACTTCTATCCACTGCTAGACTTTGGCAACAAGACCACCCCCGCACTCATTGAGAAAATGGCGGAGGAGTTTTTTGCAACCGCTGTGAAGCACGACGGAAATATCTGCGGTGAGCACAACGACGGCATCATCCGCACCCCACACCTGTCAAAAATGTTCAACAAAAAAACACTCTCTCTGTTTGCGCAGGTGGAACACATCTGCGACCCTCTGGATATCTTCAACCCCGGCAAAAAGGTCAACCCCCGCTTTGATATAAAAGGGTCCATTCGCGACAAAAACTAGCCATAAAAATACTCCAACTGATTTAATTGCACAATTAATTGCGCAATTTTTACACCCCACCTCACTCACCTGTGTGACTGATACCATACCCACACACTGCTTCTTACGGGGAAAGTGTGACGGGGGTGTCAATAATTTCACACAAATAGCTCCTCAATAATCATTTGCCAATCTTGATTTGAAAGTCCATGAGTAACTGAGTGTGGAGTTATGGCAATGGTGGTTGCTCCGTCTTTTGCGAGATACATTCTACGTGGAGTCACTTCTACAAATAGAGAGTCAGTTAGTTGTTGCCAATCTTCTTGATATGAAAGTGAGTAACAGATAGCGTATTTTGGTTTATGTTTTTGTATTAGATTTCGCAGTGCTGTAATTCGTTCTGGTTTATAAGTCTCCAAGTATTCTTTTCTAGAAGACAACCCTTCGATGTGAGTGTCTGCATACAACCAATCTTTTGTATTAGTAGATTTTGATGGTAACGGCATTAGTTCCAGTATTGCATTATTGGAATCAGTGCGACCAAGTTTCTCTATCTGAAATTGTTTAATTGTTTCGTTATCAGCGTGTGTTCCGGTTTCGTTATACAAAATCATTTGAATCAGTCGTTTGTATGTTCGATTAAGTGGTGCACCTGTTTCAAAAAGACTATATGAGACGGGATCAATTTTTAGGTCTGAAACATCACAAATCTGTTTACCTTCAGACGCTTTGAAACGTTTAAATAAATTCTCCTTTTCTTCACTGAAACCTTCCTCCATACCAATAAACCAGTATGGTGCGTTGAGGTTGCCATAACCCCAAAAGTTCTTAATACGTTCCTGTATTAACTTCTGAAACTCTTCCCCAAACGAGGATGCTTTTGTATTCATAATTTCATGTTATATATGTATTCTAAAAACACACTCTACCACGAACATACCAGAGTATGTTCATCGCTTCGATTAGGTTCCCCAACAATGCGTTCAGAACCTTCTTTGGCCTGTAA
>WFTF01000060.1 GCA_015485575.1 Patescibacteria group bacterium
CTTGGGTCTGCCGTTAGTGAGTATTACAGTGAAGAAAATCCAAAGCAAGTAGTGAAGATAGGAGTGCGGGATCAGTTTGGGCAGTCAGGCGAACCGGAGGAGTTGCTTGCACACTATGGATTACATGCCTCCGGTATAACCGAAAAAATCCTCTCTCTTTTCTGATGTTGTACGGCGACCGATACACCAATCGGTTCGTACCACGAAAAAACACACCGAAACTCAATGTCTCCGGTGTGTTTTATCGGTTGCCCGAGTGTTATATCTTTTGCGCTTTATAGTTTTCGGGGGCGTCTGCGAGAAACTGTTCCAGTTCCGCTCTGGTAAGCAGTCCTTTCTGCGCTCCAATGTGCTGTACCACTGACATGGAGTTAATCGGTCCCCACGCAAGTGCTTCCTCAGGGGAGAGTCCCAGAGCAATGGCGGTGGTGAAGGTTGATGAAAAAGAGTCCCCGGCGCCGGTACGATCCACCGGAGGAGCGGGGTCCGGATACATGGGCATGTGCCATGCCTGATCGCTTTCATCAACCACATACGCACCGTTCGGTCCATCGGTGACAACCGGCATCTTTGGCCCCAGCTCTTTAAACGCACGGATCAGTGTCGGTACATCTTGTTCATCAGTCTCCAGAATACTCTGTGCCTCTTCTTTATTGCAAAAGAAAATTTCAGTATTTTGGTAGACTTCTTTGAGAGTTTCAGCACCTAGTTTGATCTGGAAGGTTCCCGGCTGAAAGACGAGCTTTGTTTCAGGATGTTTTGCAACATATGCCGCTATTTCAAAGTGGTAGTCCAGTCCATGTTCTCCGATGGAAGAGAAATATATGTAGCGCGGCGGCACCTCAAAGTCCGGTAGTGTGTAGGGAAACTTTTCATGCTTGATGAGGATGGTTCGTTCCGGACCGTAACGCAACACATAGTGATAGTTTGTTTCTTTGCCTTCATGGACTTTCACATACTCTGTTTGCACACCCTCACTTCGCAGTTGTGCAAGACAGTCTTCACCATTGCGGTCGTGCCCTATATTGGTAATCAGTGCGGCACGTAGTCCCAAACGATGTGCGGACACTGCCGCATTGGGAGAGTTACCAACCGCGTTCACCACCGTTACGCTTTTGTAGGGCAGCTTGTCACCAAAACTCATTTCCAGTGTTTTTCGACCCGTATCAAGGTTTTGGGTAACGGTTGCGTGGTCTTGATCCAGTTCAATAAACGCATCAACTACCAGGTCGCCTATGGCGACAAAATCATATTGTTGTGTCATTACCACAAGTATAGCAAGAACAGAATGCGTTTTTGGTATTGTCCGTTGATAATGTACGCACTGTTGTAGTTTTTAAAGAGTGTGGTAATGTATGTGCCATATGACTATAAAACTGGAAGTACAGAAACGCGACGCTGCTGCGGAGACACTCCGTGCCCAGGGGAAGGTACCTGCGGTAGTCTACGGTCCCAAGCAGGAATCGGTCGCAATTGCTGTTGATAAGCAACAATTTACAAAGACACTGAACGAGGCGGGAGAATCCACCATCATTACCTTAACCGGTCTTGATGAGGAGATTGAAGTCTTGGTGCAAGACGTGGCTTTTAATGCTGCGCGAGGTGGTGTGGAACATGCGGACTTTTACGCGATTGAGCGAGGGAAGGAACTTACCACAAACGTTGCACTTGAGTTTGTGGGTGAGGCACCGATTGAAAAGACGGGAGCAACCATCACAAAGGTGCTCCAGGATATTGAGATTACTTGTCGTCCAAGTGCTTTGCCGTCACATATTGAGGTGGATTTATCCGTACTTGATTCGGAAGATGCGCAGATTCATGTGTCCGATTTGCACATACCCGAAGGGGTTACCGTAAATACAGATGCTGATGCGGTTGTAGCCTCTGTTTCCGCCGCGCGTACCGAAGAGGAAAGTGAGACAGAGGCGGTTGATATGGATGCGGTTGAGGTTGAAGCAAAAGGAAAAGAAGACACGACCGAAGAAGCGGAGTCTTAGGTGCACGCATCTCCCATGACACTGAATTGTAGACGCCCCATACACACACAAAAACGGGGCGTTTGTAATTTTATGAAGAATGGTATACTTACTCATTATGCAAAAAGTCACAGCACTTTTTTTGAGTTTACTGCTTTTAATGCCCTATGTGGTTTCCGCTGAAACACCGGCGGAGCGTCGTGCACGACTGGAGGCTCAATTGCAGCAGGTGGAGCGGCAAATACTGAACCAGCGCGTGTTAGTAGAGCAAAAACAACGTGAGCGACAGTCACTGGAGCGTGACTTAGCTATCATAGATTCGGAAATAAAAGAAGCACAGTTGGGTATTCAGGCGCGAGCAGTTGCAATTGAGCAACTGTCTGAACAGATAAGTGAAAAAGAAGAAATAATTGAGATACTCAACGAGCGATTAGAAAAGCAACGTACGTCACTTGCGGAGCTGATACGACAGACACAGGCAATAGATGATTTTTCACTTGCTGAAATACTGTTGAGCAATAAAAATTTCTCCGAGTTTTTTACCGACGTGGAGAGTTTTCGTGCAGTGAAAAACGGTTTGAACAACTCACTGTCGGCACTTACCGAAATTAAACAGGATACACAGCGACAAAAGGCGTCATTGGAGCAGAAGCAAATTGAAGAGGCGAAGATGAAGCGAGCGCAGGAAATAGAAAAAGCAAACATAGAAGCACAAGAAGCGGAAAAGGCACGCATTCTCAAAGTAACCAAGGGTCAGGAAGAGGCATACCAGACATTGCTTGAAGCGCAGCAGAAAACCGCAGCGCAGCTCAAGGCACAGCTTTTCCAACTCCTTGGTGGAGGTGGCGCCATTCCGTTTCCCGAAGCGGTACGTCTGGCGCAAGTTGCGGAACGCTTGACGGGAACCCCCGCATCACTGATCCTGGCAATTTTGGAACAAGAGTCCTACTACGGACGAAACATAGGCAGCTGCACCATGGGTGATGTGTCTGCGGGAAGAGATATTATGCATCCGACACGCGACAAGCCGGCCTTTCTGGCTATTGCAAAAGAGCTTGGTTTCAACCCGGCTACACAGCAAGTGTCCTGTCCTTTGCGTAGAAGTGACGGTTCTCGTATAGGATGGGGTGGAGCAATGGGGCCTTCTCAGTTTATTCCAAGTACTTGGGCGATTTACGGAGGCTTCCAGAAAGATGCAAGTGGAAACTACCGATATGTCGCTTCTCAGGATGCTATTCGTACACTGTTACGCAAGTCTACACCGGGTAATCCGTACAGCAATCAGGATGCATTTCTCGCAACAGCGTTGCTGTTGCGTGACAATGGAGCAAATGGCAGTTACAGTGCTGATCGACTTGCCGCACTTCGCTACTATGCGGGATGGGGTGGTGCGACACGTCCGGAGAACGCATTCTATGGAAACGGAGTGATGAAGCGGAAGGCACGACTTGAGGGGGAGATACGAACTCTTGCCGGAGGGTAGTCCTATTGCGTAATAACAGCAGTTTGTTATAGTACCCCCACTTATCAAATAAGACCGCTGACTAAATGTGGTCACGCAATGTATATGAAAAAAGATATTCACCCAGAAAATTATCGCATGGTAATTTTTCACGATAACTCAAACGGTGCACGTTTTCTTATCGGTTCCACTATAGAAACAGACAAAACGGACAAGTGGGAAGATGGACAAGAGTACCCGATTGTATACGTGGATGTGTCAAGCACCTCACACCCATTCTACACGGGACAAGAAAAGGTGATGGATACCGCAGGACGCGTGGAGCGCTTTAAGGCGCGAGCTTCAAAGGCGCGCAAATAGTTCTCAGACCCCCTGTGTACCAAAGGTGGAAATGGTATTGTGTGGGACACCCCGGCACGCAGAGTGTGTCGTGCGTGGTGCGCATGTACATGTTGGTGTAAGATGTTTTTTGCAGTACTATGACTGCTACTGATCTCCGCAGACCATGGAACATAACCAAGAAAAATTGAAGATATTTCGAGAGAATCATAAAACGCAGTATTTAGCGTCCGTATATGACGCTGAGTTTCGGAAATTGCAAGAGGCACGTGAACTGGCGGCATCGGATCCGGAAATGGCAGAACTCGCACAAGAGGAAATACGGGTGTTGGAAAAGCAGCTGCAAGATCAATTTGATGAGATGGATCGTATTGTTGAAGCTGCACGAGAAGAGGAAGAAAAACCATACGGTGTGATGCTGGAGGTGCGCGCCGGTGCCGGAGGTGATGAGGCGGCATTATTCGCTGAGGAGCTGGCAAACATGTACCTTGCGTATGCGCAGTCTCGGGGCTGGCAAGCGACCTTGTCCCATAAATCGGTTGCGAGCATGGGCGGGTACAAGGAGGCTGCGTTTGAGATCCGTTCACCTGACGTCTATGAAGCGCTTCGTTTTGAAACGGGAGTACATCGCGTACAGCGTGTACCGATTACCGAAAAACAGGGGCGTATCCACACCTCAACCGCATCTGTGGCGATTCTTCCGCTGCGCAAAAAGCCAAAAGTAGAGATCAACCCTTCAGATATTGATATGGAGTTCTCGCGGTCCGGCGGAGCGGGAGGACAGAATGTAAACAAGGTGGAAACCGCAGTACGCTTGGTGCATCGCCCAACGGGTATTGATGTACGCTGTGAAGCAAACCGTTCACAGCAAAAAAATCGTGAGCAAGCAATGGCGCTTTTAACGGCAAAACTGGAAGCACTGCATGAAGAAGAGGAGGCACGTACACATGCAGAAACACGCAGCAAGCAAATCGGTACCGGAGATCGTTCTGAGAAGATACGTACCTATAACTTTCCACAAAATCGTATCACTGATCATCGTATCAAGGAGTCATGGCACAGTATAGAGGCGACTCTTTCGGGGGAGTTGCAGCCCATTATTGACGCGCTCCATGCTGCGGAAGACGCACTTGCTTCACCAAATTCAAGCAACTGACAGTATGATGTATCATACTGTTTTGTCGTCACCGGTGTCGAAGCTCTACTGCTCAGCTTATTGCGATATATCGAAACATTTCTTTCATGAAGCATTTCTTTCATCATATTGGCACCTGCGGCAGCGGGCCTCTCTCTGTTTGTTTACGGCAGTTGGTTGCTTGTTGTGGGTAGCTGTGGTAGTATTGCCGCGCTTGTTGGGGTGGCTCATCCTCAGCAAAACTCCAGATGTCTATGGCTGTCACATAAGGCTCGTGCGGGAAAATCCCACCTCGATGTACCCTTATAAATCAGTTTATTCGTTAATCAGGCAGTCTGGATAGCACAGAAGAAACAATTATATGTCAGAAAATACACAACTTATTGATCGGCTGTTTCAAGCCGGTGCACACTTCGGCTTTAGTAAAAGTCGTCGACATCCGTCAGTAAAGTCTTTTATATTTGCCAACAAACAGGGGACAGACATCTTTGATCTTGAAAAAACCGCTTCACAAATAGAGGAGGCAAAGCAAGTGCTCTTTAATGCGGGTAAAGATGGAAAGACGGTACTGTTTGTCGGTACCAAGGAGGAGGTTTCTGAGTTGGTGCGCAAGGCGGCGGAGTCTGTCTCCATGCCTTATGTGACCAATCGGTGGATTGGCGGTATGATTACCAACTTTGCGGAAATTCGCAAGCGAATCGGCCGTTTGAAGGAGTTGATATCCGAGCGCGAAAGCGGCGAGCTTGAACGTAAATATACCAAGAAGGAACGCGTGGTTATCGGTCGTGAAATTGATAAGCTCACGTTCAATTTTGGCGGTATCCAAGACATGGAACATCTGCCTGCGTTATTGCTTGTGGTAGATCCACGTCATGACAGTATCGCAGTGCAAGAGGCGAACGATACGGGTATCCCAATTGTGTCGATTATGAGCTCCGATTGTGATATGACCAAAGTTACCACACCTGTACTCATGAATGATTCTCTCGGTAGCTCTGTTGCACTTGCATTGGACGAATTGTCAGCTGCGTATGAGGAAGGGAAACAACAGTACACACCTGTGTCGGAAAGGAGTACGCGTGAGAGTACACGTACCCGATAAGGTATGAAGATACATCACTTTTCTTTATAAACGAAACAGTACACTATGGAGATTACATCACAAATGATTAAAGATCTACGAGATAAAACAGGTATCTCGGTTATGCAGTGTAAGAAGGCACTGGAGGAAGCCCAGGGTGACGCTGAGAAGGCGTTAATCATTCTCAAAAAGAAGCGGAGCGAAGCTGCCGATAAAAAGTCTGATCGCGAGATTGGCGCGGGAGCAATTGGTGTCTATGTACACAACACCAATGAAGTTGCTGCTTTGGTAAAGCTCGGTTGCGAAACGGATTTTGTCGCAAAAAATACAGAGTTTGTCGCGTTGGCAAACGATATTGCGATGCATGTAGCGGCAATGAATCCAACGTACATTTCTTCCGAAGAGCTTGATGAAAATGCAATTGCAAAGGCAAAGGAGGTTTTTTCGGAAGAGATTAAGGATAAGCCGGCAGACATGCAAGAAAAGATCATGGAAGGCAAGCTCAAAAGCTACTTTAAGGATCAAATTCTTATGGAACAGGCATTTGTAAAAAATCCTGATACCACTATAGCGGAAATGGTCGCCGGCGGCGTTCAGAAATTTGGTGAAAATATCACTATTGCGGAAATACAGCGTGTTTCGGTAAAATAGTGTATACAGTATATACGTTATGACCACCGCATTGCTCTACCTTGCAGGAAGTACACTCATATTGGTGTGTATTGCGGTGGTTTTTCGTATTGAGGATGCGCGAGGTTCTCGTTTTAACCCTTTTGGAGTGCGAAGCGGATTGGATTTTGCGGTGAGACGCGGAATGTGGTTATGGCGGTATTGGACAGACTACTTCTCACGCAGTGTATTGCGTGCCCTGTTTCATTATAGTGCACATTCGGTACTCAAACTGATGTATGGTATTACCCGGGACTTAAATGCAAAGGTGGAGCGGTTGTTGCGCCAGAACAGAAAAATGGCACGGCAACTGCGGGATACGCAACGTCGCACTCATCTGGATGAGATTGCGGCTCATAAAGAAGCGACCGCACTTTCCGAAGAAGAGAAGTTACGCTTGCGTGAGCACCACTAACTACTTGCAAAAATCGCAAAAATTGCAATAATAGCGGGGCTGTTTTTATGCATCAAAACAGCATGGTTAAGCAATCTTTAGCTCAGTTGGTAGAGGTGAGACAGTCCGGGGGACTGTCGAACGGTTTGTAAACATTTACAAAACCGACTGCGGCAGAGTGTGGGTGCGTAATCACCTAAAACTATTATTGCCACCTTAGCTCAGTTGGTAGAGCAACGGTTTTGTAAACCGTAGGTCGTCAGTTCGAGTCTGACAGGTGGCTCAAAATAAGAAATAGCATCCGTAAAATTGCGTAATTAATTGCGCAATTCCCTAATCACCATTTGTGGCGTTTCACCACGCCAAACCTTTCTTTCGCAAGAAAGGTTTGTTGCATATCTCGGAGATATGTTGCTGTATTTAGTGCGATATATCGAAACATTTTACCTGTCAGGAATATGTTCTCACAATACTCTGAATATGAGGTCGGTATGTTTGTGTATTGTCCCCAAAACCCTTTATTTTTAGGGGAAATAGGAGTATACTCGCGTGTATTGCTATGGAGGAGACATCACATTTACTGCCGTATGCACGACGTAAAGATTTTTCGGTAGGTCGCGCATCCGATCTTTCCGGGAAGGATCGGCGTTTTTATCGGTTTCTGGAGATACTTCCCGGAGCGGTGGCATGGACCACACTTATTGGAGTGTTGTGGATGTCAAACTATGCGCCGTTTATTGCGGCTTATTTCATCATCGGTTTTGCCATTTACTGGGTACTGAAAACCGCTTTTCTATCGTACCACCTCCGATATAACTGGAAACGTTTGCGCCATCACTTGAAAATAGATTGGGAAAAAATGATTGAGCGTTTTGAGTACGGGCATTTGTATCATATGGTCATCCTGCCATTTTATAAGGAACCCGAAGCGGTGATTGATGCAACGCTACAGTCACTCGCCAATGTCCGATATGATAAGAAAAGTATTATCGTGGTCCTTGCCGCCGAGGAACGAGCGGGTGATGAAGCGCAGGAGATTGCGGCGAAAATGAAAGAAAAGTATGCGGACACGTTTGGCACCTTTTTGGTGACCACTCATCCGAAAGATGTTCCCGGTGAAATGCCCGGAAAGGGATCAAACGCAGCGTATGCCGCTGAAGCTGCACGTGTGCGGGTGTTGGATCCTCATGGCATCCGCTATAACCACACATTGGTATCTATTTTTGATATTGATACCGTACTGTATCCGGACTATTTCAATTGTTTGGTTTGGCATTTTATGACCACTGAAAAACCTTTAAAAACTTCCTTTCAGCCGGTACCCATTTTCAACAACAATATCTGGGAAGCTCCCGCGGTTGCCCGGGTGGTAGCAATGAGCAGTACGTTTTGGGAGATGGTTCAGCAAGAGCGACCGGAACGTATGGCAACCTTTTCTTCGCATTCGGTGAGTTTTCAGGCTTTGTACGAAGTTGGTTATTGGCAGAGGAATGTAGTCAGTGAAGATTCTCGTATTTTCTGGAATTTGTTTGTAGCAAATAATGGTGATTACCGCACCGTACCCCTGTCATATCCCGTTTCAATGGATGCAAACGTCGCTCCGACTTTTTTGGGTACATTGAAAAATATCTACAAACAGCACCAGCGGTGGACCTATGGTGTTGAAAATCTGTGCTACCTGCTGTATCACTTCACTAAAAATAAAAAAATACCACTAAAAAAACGTATCACCATCGCCTTGCAGCAGGCAGAAGGGTACTGGTCTTTGGTGACAAACCCCATAATGCTTTTCATACTGGGGTGGGCACCTATTTTTTTGGGAACCACCGAGTTTCATCAGACGGTACTGTCGTACAACTTGCCTATAATGATTCGTGACTTGCTGATGATTGCCATGTTTGGACTGGTTGTGTCATCCATTATTTCTTTGACCATGTTGCCTCCCCGTCCGAAAGACAAAAGTCGCCTGCTCTATATTGTACTTACGGTACAATGGATATTGGTGCCTGTGACTATGATAGTATTCAGTGCCATTCCGGGATTGCATTCACAGACGCGCCTTATGTTGGGCAAGTATATGGGCTTTTGGGTGACCCCAAAGACACGGAGTTAAAAAAAGATATCTATTTATGACACCAATACCCGAAGTTCAGCCGCTTCCGCGCGCACACCGTAGAATCGTGTTTCTGCTTTCGCTGCTTGTGTTTGCACTTGCAGTGCCGCTTTTTGTATTTTATGCAATTGGGTATCGTTTTGACTTTTCAGGAGAGGTGAGCAATATCAAAAGTGTGGGGGGGATTTATGTCACTGCCAGCGTACGGGATGTGGAGATGTTTGTAGATGAAAAACCGGTACGTGATATGCGCATGTTTCAAAATGCGGCGTATATCCAAAACCTTGAAGCCGGCATCCACCGCGTGCATACACAAGCGCCGGGCGTGCAGACGTGGGTAAAAGATTTGCCGGTATTCCCTCGTATTGTAACCGAAGTTGCGAGCTTTAATATGCCAGTGGTCCCTCAGATACGATTGATTACAGAGTACGAAACAGCATCGGGTGAATCGGTATTGTTTGAAAGCGCCAGCAGTACACCGTTGGCGTTTGCTTCAACAACCAATACCTTCTTCTTCGCGTCCTCAAGCGCAACAACCACATTTGAGCAAAACCCCGAATGGGTGTATGTGGAGACACTGTTCGCATCTTCCACGGAAGAAAAGAGACAGTTGCAAGCATGGAAGCGGCAACAAGAGGCGAGTCGTTTTCGCTTCAGTACCGACACGGCACCTTTGCTTGCATCAAGTACCGCCACAACCACAAAAACCAGAAACAATCTCACTTTGTTTGAACAGGACGGTGAGGTGTATGCTCGGTGGGAAGGAAAGGAGGAGGATATTCCATACTATTTTTGTATCAAGTATGAGTCTGCTTCATCAACCGCACTGTGGTATGGGCAACACATATATGACAGTTTTGTGACTTCCTATGGCAGTTCCACCAATTTTCGCAACGCACTCCACCTAAGTGACCGGCTCTGCCGTGACACGATTCGGATTGATCGTCTATGGCAAAGTGTGCAGTCGTTTGACTTTGTGCCGGGTACTCAGGATTTAGTGTTGATGCAGCTGCAGGATGGTGTGTATGTGGTGGAAATAGATGATCGCTCATGGCAAAACACGCAACTGTTGTATCCCGGAGACTACCTGCAGGTTGTGGTGGATGGCGGGCAGATTTTTATTAAAGATGGTCCGTATTACATGGAGGTGTTTACCACACTACAGCAGTAGCGGGACTGCAGAAATGTGAAACTTTTGGTACTATACAGCTCTATGCAACAAGGACATCAACACCCGCTGACGCAAATGATAGATGAGATAAACGGTATTTTTGCTGAGATCGGTTTTGTGTTTGCGCAAGGTCCCGAGGCGGAAACGGAGGAGTACAACTTTGACAAGCTCAATGTTCCCAAAGATCACCCTGCACGTGACATGCAGGATACTTTTTGGTTTCGTCCGGAAGATGTTACCGAACCTATGGTGCTGCGCACGCACACCTCACCGGTGCAGGCACGCTACATGGAGACACACACACCGCCCATTCGCGTCATTGTTCCCGGAAAAGTATTTCGCAACGAGGCGACCGACGCCACCCATGAGGCGCAATTTTACCAACTGGAAGGACTGTATGTGGATACTAAGGTGCATATGGGGCATCTGAAGGGAACCATTGAGTATTTCTTTTCCAAGTTTTTCGGCTCTGAAACGGAAATTCGCTTCCGACCCAGCTTTTTCCCGTTTGTGGAACCGGGAGTGGAGGTGGACATGATGCTCACCGGAAGTGACAGCGCGCTGGCAAACAAGTGGATAGAGGTTATGGGGGCGGGAATGGTGCATCCGAACGTCTTGCATAATGTGGGCATTGATCCGGAGCGCTACTCGGGGTTTGCGTTTGGTATGGGTATTGACCGTCTGGCAGTGATGAAGTACGGCATTAACGACGTGCGGGATTTATATACCGGCGATTTACGATTTGTGAATCAGTTTTAGTTTTTATTTTTATATGTTGGTATCACATAACTGGTTGAAAGAGTTTCTCGGAGAAAACGCGCCTGATGCACAGAAGATCGCGGATCTTTTAACATTCCATGCGTTTGAAATAGAGGGGGTGGAGCAGGTGGATGGTGACACGGTTATTGATGTTGACGTGCTGCCAAATCGATCTTCAGATTGCTTGTCGCACCGTGGTATTGCCCGAGAAATAGCCACACTTACCAATACTACGCTTGCTCATGATCCACTGGCAAGTACACCTCAGCTGGTACCCAGTGATGCGATTTCCATAGAGATTGCAGATACACATGCATGTCCGCGCTTTTCCGCATCGCTCATCAGTGACATAAAGGTGCAACCATCTCCGCAGTGGCTGCAGCAACGCCTACAGGCCCTCGGGCAACGTCCGATTAACAACATTGTGGACGCAACCAATTATGTCATGTACGCATTGGGGCAACCGCTACATGCCTATGATGCCGATCTGTTTCCGCAAGTGGACGGGAAGTGGCGCTTTGGCGTACGCTTTGCGAAAGAGGGAGAGAAAGTGAGTTTGATTGCTGAGAGCGGTAAGGACGAAGATCGCATTGTGGAAATGCGGGGAACGGAATTGCTGATTGTTGATGACTCGTCCCAGACACCGATAGGCCTGGCGGGAGTGAAGGGTGGACGTTTTGCCGGAGTGCATGAGGGTAGCACCAAGATACTTATTGAAGCGGCGCACTTTGATCCGGTACTCACACGTAAAACCGCACGGCGCCTGGGTATCGTCATTGATGCCTCCAAGCGTTTTGAAAACGAACCATCGCGCGATTTGCCTTCCTACGCACAGCAGGAAATCATTAAGTTGATTTTGGATATTGCCGGTGGCACCTATGAGGGCACCGCAGACCTGTATGTAGAAAAAAAGGAAAATCCTACCGTGCGTGTGCGTCCCCAGAAGGTAAATGCACTGCTTGGATTATCGCTCTCTGTAGAAGAAATGGTATCCATACTGACCCGTGCGGGTATCACCGTCATCGATGAAGAAGACGCGCTCTCTTGCGTAGGACCATGGGAGCGTACCGATTTGAATATAGAGGCGGATTTTATTGAGGAAATCGGGCGTATTTACGGTTACGACAAAGTGCAGTCGGTGCTGCCGCAGAAGGTGCCACTGACCGAGTGCAACCCCCAGCATGTCTATAGTCAAAAGGTGCGCAAGGTACTCATCTCACTTGGTTTTTCGGAAGTGATTACCTCTTCATTTCGCAAGAAGGATAAAATCAAGTTACGCAATGCGCTTGCGAGCGATAAGGGCTGTTTGCGCTCCGCTTTGCATAAAAATATCTTAGAGGTGTTGGATAAAAATGCCGGTTTTGTGGATTTGTTAGGTGCAAAAGATACGCGAGTGTTTGAAATAGGAACCGTCTTTACCAAAAGAGAGGGGGGTGGCATTGACGAACATCTTTCGTTGGCACTTGGGGTGCGTATCAAGCAAAGCGGCCATACTCCCAAGGATGATGCACTTTTGCGGGAGGCTTGCAGTGCAGTGGAAAACGCTCTGGGAGTTACCATCGAGTGGGATATACACAGGGGGGTTGCTGAAACAAACCTCAGTGACGTGATTGCGCAACTGCCGACACCTGACGCGTATGAACCGGTAACTTCATCTTCCGGCGTTACCTATGAGCCGTTTTCTCATTTTCAACATATGACCAGAGATATTGCATTTTGGGTGTCACAGGGGGTAACTCCCGAAGAGGCACAGCAACTTTTGCGCGATATAGCGGGGGACTTATGTGTACGCATCACACACGTGGATGAGTTTACCAAAGACGGCCGCACCTCTTTTGCATTTCGCCTGGTTTTCCAAGCGTCCGACAGGACACTCACCGATCAGGAGGTAAATACCATTATGGATCGCGTTTATACCGCCGCCAAAGAGCAGGGATGGGAGACTCGGTAGGAGGGGGTGTCTTTATCCAACGAAAATAGAGCCATGTGCGGTTACATGGCTCTATTTGGTTATGGTGCCCAAGGCTGTGTATAAGCATGTGGGGGAGTGCGGTAGGTATGTTCTCCACCACTCAGCAGCACCCGAGAACTCCGTTTTCTGGCGCGCATAAAGCGATACCAGAGGCGAGTAAACGCTTGTTGATCGTTGAACTGTTTCCAGAACGGTCCAGGTGCTTTTTTATTGCGCCGCAGATGTTTCATGACGTCCCTCTTCCTCTGTTTAAAAGGACATTGCTTCCATTTGCACGGTATCGTGCAGGTACAGAAAGAGTCAATATCACCTCTGTGCACAAGTGTCCTACAAATTTAGGGGTCCGACCCCTAAATTGGCGTCAGTGTAAAAAAGAGAGTTAATTATGTTCTGTGTGTCAGAAAAAGCAGCGCAGTATGCGCTGCTTGCTGTCAGTCTGTACCCCAGCTATAGACTTTTACTTCTCTATCTTGGAAAATGAGTGTGAGCTCAACAGTGCATTGTTGAGCACGCTTTGTATCTATTGACGCCTGGGCTGCACTTTGGCAGCGTTGTGCAGCGTCAGAAATCACATCAGCTGCAGTTTCTTGAAAAAACAACATATATGCGACAAGTACCACCAGGGCAACAAGGCTTAGTCCTGCCACCCAGTACAGGAATGTCATCAGTTTTCCGATTGCGTTAAGAGCACCTTCAATCATTTCTTGTTTCCTTTTTCCTTTTCGCCTGAGGCAAAAATAGCACTGTTTCCACAGGCATGCAAGCATAAAAAATGTTACAATAGAGCCATATTATTGTTTAGCACTGATGTACACAGACTATGCCAGCGAAAAAGTCCGCAGCGAAAAAGACCAATAAAGCAAACAGCTACGACGCCTCAGCTATTTCCGTACTTGAGGGGCTTGAGCCGGTACGGAAACGACCGGGTATGTATATTGGCACCACCGGTCCTGAGGGATTGCACCACATGATCTGGGAGATTTTTGACAATGCCC
The DNA here is from genome assembly GCA_015485575.1 of Patescibacteria group bacterium. Taxonomy (GTDB): domain Bacteria; phylum Patescibacteriota; class Minisyncoccia; order Phycocordibacterales; family UBA918; genus OLB19. The sequence continues at coordinate 14,067 of WFTF01000060.1, forward strand.
GCGATGAAGCTATGGGCGGCTTTGCCAACAGAGTTGAGGTAACGCTGCTTCCCGACAATTATGTGCGGGTGGTGGATAACGGTCGGGGCATTCCAATAGATAAGCATAAGCAGACAAAAGTGTCCGCACTGGAGACCATCATGACCACACTGCATGCGGGCGGTAAGTTTGGCGGTGACGAATCGGGATATAAGGTCTCAGGTGGCTTACATGGAGTGGGAGTGTCCGTGGTAAACGCATTGTCCACACATACGCGCGTGGATGTCCACAAAGACGGAGGACACTACATGCAGGAGTATCATATCGGCAAACCTAAGGCAAAAGTTAAAAAACTGGGGACTACGAAGTTCCAAGGATCCATTGTCGCTTTTCAGGCAGATCCGGATATTTTTCCCGAGATTAAATACGATTGGAAAAAAATTGTAAATCACTTGCGGCAACAGGCATACTTGGTAAAGGGTATGCGTCTGACGGTGATTGATGCACGCGAGAGTGATGCGGCGCTGGACATGAAGTCATTGCAGGACGTTGTGTATATTGCCGATCTGCACCTTGAAGTTCCGCGCATGACCTTTTACTTTGAAGGCGGTTTGAAGTCCCTGGTTGCCTTTAACAACCACTATCAAAAACCGGTGCATAAGCATATTTTTTATGTTGAAAAAAACGATATTGATGAGTCAGTGTTGTCTGTTGAAGTAGCGCTGCAGTATGTGGACGACATTTCCTCTCGCATTTCCGCATTTGCCAACAACATCTACAACCCGGAGCAGGGCACCCATGTAACGGGGTTCAAGACGGCACTTACTCGCACGCTCAATAACTACGGAAAGAAGAACAATCTCATCAAAGAAAAAGACGGCACCTTTACCGGTGAAGATGTATTGGAGGGACTGACCGCGGTAGTGTCGGTGAAAATGCCGGAGATACAGTTTGAGGGGCAGACAAAAGGAAAGTTGGGATCGGTTGAAGCGCGCAGTGCCGTAGAGTCGGTTTTTGGTGAGGCGTTCAACACCTTCCTTGAGGAACACCCCGATGATGCAAAAGCGATTATTAACAAGGTGGCAATTGCGGTACGGGCGCGCAAAGCGGCAAAGGCGGCAAAGGATTCGGTGCTTCGTAAGGGAGCACTTGAGGGTATGTCACTGCCGGGTAAACTTGCTGACTGTCAATCAAAATCCGCCGCCGACTCCGAGCTGTTTATCGTGGAGGGAGACTCTGCTGGCGGGTCTGCCAAGATGGGACGCGATCGCAGAACACAGGCTATCTTACCGCTGCGTGGCAAGATTTTGAACGTAGAGCGCGCACGTATTGATAAAATGCTCGCCTCGGAGCAGATTAAAAATCTGGTTATCGCCCTGGGTACCGCCATCGGAGATGTCTTTGATGTATCAAAACTGCGCTACCATAAGATTATTATCGCCACCGACGCAGACGTGGATGGAGCACACATTCGCACCCTTCTTTTGACACTGTTTTTCCGCTACTTCCGACCGCTGATTGAAGAGGGGTATGTGTACATTGCGCAACCGCCGCTGTATAAGATACAAAAGGGGAAGGAGACTTGGTACGCGTACAGTGACGCGGAAAAGTTTGAGATTGTCGGGGAAGATGAAGTAACCCCCGCAGAGGAAGAAGGGGAGGAAGCCGATGAAGCACAAGAGCTACAGGAGACCACTCAGAAGAAATCCAAGTACCGTGTACAGCGTTACAAAGGACTGGGTGAGATGAATGCCGAAGAGCTGGGAGAGACTACCATGGATCCGGAGCATCGCATCTTGAAGCAGGTAACCATTGAGGATGCGCAGGAGGCTGAGAAGGTATTTGATATTCTCATGGGGACCGATGTAGCGAGCCGTAAGTCCTTTATTCAGGCAAATGCCCAGCATGCTAACTTGGATATTTAACAGATAGTCAATACAGCTGAGAATATTTTTTCTCATTAGCGCTCGTATGGTGCGTAAGTGCCAGACGCCATAATCCCACAACCCTTCTTTCGAAAGAAAGGTTTTTGTCGGAGGATACATATGTATTTGTACTGCTTGCAGTACAGTGATGTTCGGCGATGCCTGCTGTAGTCAAAGATGTCAGAGAAAGAAACACCCCGCGCGAGCCTTGCTCGCGCGGGGGTTTATTACTGTATGGCAACAGTAGCTGTCGCCGCCGCTGACTCTCCATATGGCGCCTTGCCCAGTGCAAAATACACAGCCAGGTCGCCGCGTCGCATTTGGTAGGCGTGCGATTGCCGTAGCCGGTTCAGCTCACTGATGAGTTGATCTCCTCGACGAACTGCTTGCAAGACTTGTTCATACAAGTCTGAGTCAGTCGTCTGTAACGTTGCGAGCCTCTCCTCATCAGGTGACATGTCCCGGAGGACCACGTAGGCGGGATCGGTTTGATTCAGCATCCCGCACGTTCCGTACAGATCATATCCCTGTTCTCCACAGAGCCATTGGGCCAGTTCGTGGAGCTCAGCGACAACAGCGTACGCCCGCTGACTTGGTGTCTCAGGGACCATTCTGTCCCTGATAGCGTATGCGGCTATGGCGATACCGAAGCCGGCCAGGGCTGCCAGTATGACATTTTTCATGCTTTCTCGTCCTCCTTTCTCCTCCTTGATAATCCGCAATTATTATAACATATTTATTTAGTATGTCAAATACACACCCCGCGCTTGCCTTGCTCGCGCGGGGTGTGTTGGAGATGTTACGTGTTCTTGTTTGGGAGTTTAATTGGTGATTTCCACTACCCAGGTAAATGAATTGTTTTTGGTATTGATGTCGCCTTTTGCACTCACATCTACACCAAACGATGTACGTCCGGTTTGAGTGAGCCCCTCAAAGCCAATGGTGATAACCGCTTTTTCAGCAGGTTTGAGCGGCTTCTGCGCGCCCGCATCATAGGTAATACCTGATGGAAGTTTTGCCTCATAGCTCCAGACTTCGGCGGTTTTCGTACCTATGTTTTTCACTTCAAACTGGAAGGCTCCCTGCTTATCTTTGTCTATACTTGCTTCTCGTATGAAGGTACTTCCTTTGAGTTCCCCCACTCCCAGGAAGGTCACCTGCAGATCTACATCCCCATTTGGGTCGGATTGCGGTATGGCATAAATAATCTGTCTAACGGTTTCAGGTGCACCCGCCACCAGCTGCGTGGTATCGGTTGGACTTGCACGACGGTCCACTTCCGTATCCTTTGCCATGGTATCAGTTTCAGTTTCCGGCGTAGCAACTGTTGCCACCGTTGTCGGGATTGATGCATTTACAATCGTGACTTTTGATTGCGCGCGTACACTTTCGTCAGCTTTATTTTGCGGTGTAAACACAACGGTAAAGGGAACATCAACAAAACGTTTTTTCTCAGAAGTGAGTATTACATCAAGTGATGTCGCTTCTCCCAGACTGAGTGATGTATCACAGTTAACCGATACAATGTCTCCGGAACTGTCCCGTGCCTCCAGTGAAGCTCCTTCCGTACAGGTGTAGGAGAATGAGTATGTACCGGGGCGATTCATTTGTGTCCAGGTGATGGTAAATGCCTCACCGGTGTTGATGACACTGTTTTTGGTTGCCACCGTCAGTGTTTGATCTTCCCTGTAGTTGTAGACACTGTCAGCAATAGATGCAAGTGAGTTAAACGCAGCGGGCATAAAGCTCACAATTTGCACCGCAAGGTACACCGTAAACAAGATTGCCGATATAAACCCGATGATTGCAAGTGTTTTTGTCACCGAGTCTTTTTTTTCTTGTGGAACGTTATTCATAAGACCGAATTAAAACAAATAATTTTTAAGGGCGGTATTCTGACACCGGACGTCGTCTTTGCTCTTTGTATGGTCGCACGCCAAAGCATCCGCACCATCGTACACAATGGTACGGAGAGGGAACCGATACAATGTAAGAGGACGTGGTTCTACTTTCAGAACCGTACAGCGAGGATAGTATCATACTTCAGTATCCCTGTCAATACTATCTATTGACAAAAATTATAATTGGTGTATTATACCGTTCTCATCTACTTTTTTATATGCAGTATACGAATTCTTTAGACGCACTCTATCGCACCATCCTTGAACGGAAGGTGGCGTTTTTTGTCGTCTTCTTTTTCACTGTGCTACTGACGTACGCAGTGCTCTACAGCATTGACTTCGTGCCGGGACCTATGCCGGAGGATGCGTCATCAACAAGTAGAGAGATTGACGAACAGGAGTTGCTGGCAAGCAGTGCACTTCAGACAAATAGTAGCGCTACAGAGGAAGAACCACTATCGCTTGATCCGCTCCCAATGAAAATTATTTTTGATGCACTAGATGGTAGAGAGGTTGCGGTGCTCAACCCGACAGAAGCGACTATTGACGCCATGAATGAAGCCCTCTTGTCAGGTGCGGTGCGGCACCCCGATAGCGCTGATTTCAAAAAAACGGGGAATATGCTGCTTTTAGGACATTCCAGCTATTTGCCGAATGTATTTAACAAAAACTTCCAGGCATTTAACGGTATCCAAAATCTGGCATGGGGTGACATCATACGTCTGCAATCGGAGGATACGGAGTATATCTACCGGGTACAGAAAGTGCGTGAAGAAAAGGCAAGTGAGGTGGTCGTCCCGTATGATTGGGGGCCGTCCAAACTGACACTGGTTACCTGCAATGTCTATGGAGCACGTGAAGACAGATTTATTGTGGAGGCGGTGTTGATTGACACACGAGTGCTGTAGTGTAAAAAACGGCCCGGTGCAAGCATGCAAAATACGTTTTTTCGCATTTATACAGCCGAATGCCGACACACACCAGACCATATCGTTGACAAAAATCAAGTTTTATGATATGTTCTGTGTATTACTATACAGAATACAGTACGTTAGGCAGCATGGTACTGCAAGGTTCACTCTATTATATTTCTCGCATACGGTAGGCAGAAGTAGCAAGCCAAGCACCACTTTTTCCAGAAGAGAAAAAGTGGTAAAAGTGGTGCTTGGCTCGCCGGAGCGTTTTGTCGTGCACCATGCTTGGTGTATGGCAAAACGCTCCATGGTGGAGTGTTCTTTGAAACGAAATGCCCGCTCTCACGAGCGGTCCGAAAATGGAGGTAACGTAACCATGAAAATGTCATTCACACTGCTAGCCGCATCGCTGCTTTTGGCAGCTTGCGGCGGGGTGGAGCTTACCCCGTACCCCGCCTCAGCGGTGGGTGCGGGGGGTTGGTCCGGGGGAGTCTCTTCGGAGCGCTCCAAGGAGCGTTCCGGGGAGCTCAACCCGGGAGAAGTCGTCGGTCCGGAGGGGGCCGACGACACCGGCAACGGGGTGGGTTTCGCCTTCCCCGTAAGCGGGTAGGGAGGACATGATGGAGCGGAGAGTTTTTCTGGGAGGAGGGCTTGCGTACGCCCTTTTCCCCTCCAGGGCGGCGGC
>WFTF01000061.1 GCA_015485575.1 Patescibacteria group bacterium
CCGGTGATGATAGCGTCACCTGCCACCGACAGGGTGTATGTTGGCGTACTTGAGCCGATGCCCACCTTGCCACCATCGAGTACCGAGAATACTTCCGTTCCGCCGTCAAAGAGGTTGAGTAGGTCACCGGTACCGTTTTGGGTGATGGTCAACAGTGGTGAGGAGACGGTTGCGGCGATGCTGTCTGCCTGGTCGGAGCGCAGGAAGGAAGAAGTGGCGATGTTGTCCAGTGTCTGTGCATTGTTTGCTTCAAAGGCTGCGGGTACCGCACCCAGTATCTTGCGTGGGGTCATCTCTCCATCCCAACTTGGCGTACCACCATTACCTCCTATGTTCACCGAGAGGTAGAGTGTCTGGTTGAAGTCTACACCCGCAAGAGAGGTGCTGGAGCCGAGCATGTATGAGAAGAGTCCCGAGGTTACGGGGACGGTTGTGGTGGAGGACCAGATGGGGCTGCCACCGGTTGCGGTGGTGTATAGGTTAAAGGCAATGTGGTAGGTTCCGTCGGGTACCGGTGCTGAGCTGGCGTCCAGGAGTTTACCTTGGTAGTTGATTTGTTCGTTGATGGCTGCGAAAACGATGTTTTGGGGGTACAGCAGAGATGAGATGAGCAGTGCCTGTAAAATGTTAAAGTATACAAATCCACGCTTTATTTTCGTCATTTTCCTCTTTTTACACACCTCAAACCAGACCTTTTTCAGGCGCAGCGAAAAAAACAGCAAATTTTTAGACGTTTGCTTCAAGGTTGTAATTTGATTGTTTCAACAAGCCTCCACCTCACTATCACCACGACAGATCACACACTATCCCTGAGGTAGTTACATTATATAAGAAAAAAAAACTTCAGGTTCGGTCTTATCCCCAGTAACATAGCCGTAAATTGTGGTTACAAAATGCTCATCAAGAAGTCATGTAATATGTAGTGAATTGTGCTATGCCGATAAGATTTTCTGACGCAGTTGCTTGGTGAAGTTTACAATGTAGTAGAGGTTGTGCAGTGATGCCAGATGCGCCCCAAGCATTTCTTGTGACCGAAACAGGTGTGCCAGATAGGCCTTGGTATAATTACTGCAGACATAGCAATCGCATGACTCATCAGGTTTGCTAAAATCTTTTTGATATTTACTATTGAATAGGTTCGTGCGCGTATGTCCTTTGTTGGTACGTTCATAGATGGTACCCGTACGTGCAATACGAGTTGGCGCTACACAATCAAAAGTGTCACAACCTTGCGCGACTCCCTGTACTATATCCTCCGGTTCACCAATTCCCAGCAGATGTCTCGGTTTACCTTCAGGCAGAATTTCATTGACCACCCTCAAACTCTCACCCAGGTCTTCTTTTGAAAAACTGCCGCCAATCCCAAAGCCGTCAAAATCCATAGCAGCAAGGGTTTCCGCGCTTTTCTTTCGTAAATCCAAATAACGCCCTCCTTGCACCACTCCATACAGTCCCTGTTTTTTTAAAGCTTTGTAGTTTCCTTTGTGTGCAAGTATGGAACGCTTCGCCCAGCGGTGAGTGCGTTCCATGGCCTCTATTTGGTAGTCTTTGTCCGCAGTTGGTGAAGTGCATTCATCAAAAGCGATAATGATGTCAGCTCCTATATTATGCTGTATTTCAATAGAGCGTTCAGCGGTAAAGCGGTGCATAGAGCCGTCAAGATGTGAGGTAAAGGTAACTCCCTCTTCGTCTATAACACATAGTTTTCCGTGCTCTTGCGCATATTTTTTTGAATAGACATTGAGTCCGGCATTTTGCGGTGTTGCAACAGTCGCATCTTTTGCAAACTTGGTCACCCCCTTTCCAAACGCTGCACCCAGTGAAAACACCTGGAAGCCACCGCTATCCGTCATGGTTGGCATATCCCACCCGGCAAATGTATGTATACCACCCGCCTCCTTAACAATCTCGTCCCCGGGCTGAAGAAACAGGTGGTAGGTATTCGCAAGAGCTACTTGGTTTCCTACATACTCTCGCATATCTTCCGGCTTCAAACTCTTGACTGTACCCTTCGTTCCAACCACAACAAATGCGGGCGTTTCAATGTCTCCGTGAGGTGTATGAATAATACCGGCACGCCCGAGGGTGCCTTTTTGTTTTTTTATCAACTCAAATGTGACAGGTCTATCTGACATGACGGTACTTTCTAAGACAGTAGTGATACTTTATCCTGCACACACTTCACACGAGATTACTCAATGGAAAGCAGTTCAACCGCAAACACCAAGGTTGCGCCTCCCGGTATCGGACCGGCTCCCCTATCACCATATGCCATCTGTGGAGGAACTACCAAAATACGCTTACCACCTTCTTGCATCCCCAGCAATCCTTCCTCCCAACCTTGTATAACCCTTCCCTCCCCGAGGGTAAAGGTGAATGGGGCGCCTCGCTTGTATGAGTTATCAAACTCCTGTCCGTTTTGTAAGCGACCAATGTAGTGAACCGTCAGAGTATCACCCACTGATGCCTTTGCACCTGATCCGATAAGGACATCGTCTATAATCAATGTAGTTACATTGCCTTGTGCATCAACACCTTGTATAAGCGCGTCTGTTATACCTGTGTTCCCTTCCTCGTTCGCCACAATTACTGATGCTGGCTGCGGTGCGCCCGCTATCTCCTGAGGAGTGTCCGTTTGCAAACGGAGCAGAAAAAGTGCAAGTACCATGGCACCAATGCTGATAAAAATCCCTACTGCTTCAAATTTGTTTATCATACCTTTTGATTAAGTACGACTATACTATGTGATTTTCAAATAATTGCAAGAAAGTTGTATTCATTGTGTAATACGTCCTTGTAAAATAGATTGATAGAGCTTTTCATCACTACGCTTTGCAAGTGCTCTGAGGAAGCGATCTCTCTCCAGATCGGGCATTACCCTGGGTTGGCTGTATGAGCCAAGTGCAGTTACGGGTGTCAGCGCAAAGGTCAGACCTTCATTTTCTATACGCATGGAAATATATAAACTTTCCTGCACATCTCTACTGAAATACTGGTCAAATATAAAGTTCCCAAGCGAATAAAAAATGGTCTTACCTTTATACTGCTCAATATCTTGCACCACATGAGGATGATGGCCAACAATCACATCGGCACCCAAGTCTATAAGTGTGCGGGCAAGTCTTTCTTGAAAAGCGGAGTGTACCAGTTGATACTCCGTTCCCCAGTGTACATACACCACTTGGTAGTCACTCTTCTCCGAGGATGCTTGCAGTAGCTTTTGTAACTCTCCCCTGTCGGGCATCTCTCCAAGTGCATAGACACCCAGCAGCGCAACAGAGCCTCCTGCAATATCCACGTACGTTACCGTACTACTACCCAACCGCTGATCACCAAATGGTATGAGTTTGTTTTCCTGCAATACTTTTTGTGTGTTTAGAAAATTATCAGGTCCCTTATCATAACTGTGATTGTTTGCCAAACCCATGTGTGTAAATCCAAATGTGCTTAGTGCGGGGACCGATGAACTGGGAGCGGAAAAGCTCATGGTCTGTACGGGAGTCGGTACATGAACCTTGGGGACGGGATTCTCAAAGTTACCAACCAGGTACGAGGTGGAGGCAACCGGTGGCATGCCGGCAAATACATAGTCAATTCCATAAGTATTTTGTATAGTTTCCACATAGCGTGCAAAGAGAACATCACCCACAAAGTCTATGGTTTCTTTTGGTGTCGCATTGGCGGAGATAGAAGTTTGCGGGGACAAAAAATTACCAGCACCCTCCACTGAAAAACGAGTATCCTTTTTTGCATATATAAAAAACGCTCCGACTAGGAGTAGTAATACCATCAACACTAACACAGTGCGCCTGCCACTATCAAATGTTTGAAATGTCATAAAAGATGCCCACCTGCAAGTACCACATTGAACCCAGTACAAATATGGCAGCAACAAGTAACGACAGTCCGAGCAATAGCAAAGTCCCGCCCATGGAGCTTTGTGCTCTGCGCTTATGCAAATAGACATCTTCGTTCGATACATTCATTTTGATACCAAGCAGTGATGAAACAGCATCGGGACTAAGCGTGTCATCTGTGTGAAATACTTTATGGAGTGTGTCAAAACGAGTGGAATGATCTTTTTGATTTTCACGCAAGACAAGTACCGCCGCTTCCACATCATCTTCATTCCACTGCGCACTCAGGAGAACGGATTTTATTTCCTCATCAGGAGCATTGGGCGACAGTCCATTAATACGCAGTATTTCTTCGATTTGAGAACGTTGTAGCATATGTATATATTATTGGCCGTTCGTTTGTTCCGAGATGTGTAGAGTATACAATTCCAATAAGACGACAAACAAACTTACCACCACAGGACCTACTATAAACCCAATAGGTCCGAAGAAGGCAATACCTCCCAATACCGACAATAGTACCACAAACGGATGTAGCGGGTTCCCACGGCTCATTAAATACGGACCGAGCAAGTTATCAATCAGTCCCACCGCAAGTGTCGCCCAGATGGTGAGTACGATACCGGGTACGATACTGCCGGTAAAAAACAAATACAGAATTGATGGCACAAGCACAATGGAAGTACCCACCCCGGGAATCAGTGCTCCCAAGGCGGCAATGGTACCCAGCAGCATATAGTTTTCAAAACCAGTTACCGCCAATCCCAGAGCCGCCAATGCACCCTGGATTAAAGCAACAAGCACGGTGCCCATAGCCACCGATCGTACGGCAACCGCCATACGTTCCAGGATACGTTCATCTTCTTCATCGGGTAAGGGACTGATCACAACCAGTTTTTTTGTGAATTCTTTACCGTCTCTAAAAAGGTAAAAGGAGCCGATGAGTGCTATAAAGAAAAGAAACACTGTTGAGGCGGTACCGGCAAAAATAGCCCCTACGTTACCGGCAAGCCAGGCGGAAGCCTGTTTGATATATTCGGTTAAATTGAGTTCGAAACCGGGTACATACTTTGCAATCTGTTCTTCTGCTGAACTGAGCGACTGCACAAAACCGGCACCACCGACACTGGCTTCGTTATACAAGGAGAGTGCTTGATTCACCAATGAGGAGGCGATGAAAAAAAGTGGAAAAACCACAGCCAACAGCACTACGAGTGTAGTGGTAAGTGCGGCAAAGGTTTTATTCTGCCGAGGAGCATACTTTAATATACGTTCGTACAGCGGGTAACAAATGGTCACAATAATTGCAGATAAAGCAAGGGCTGACACAAACGGCGCCAACATCTCCCACAAAATATACGTAACAATCGCCATGAAGCCAAAGAAAAACACGTATTCTACAATGCGGTTCATTACCATACTCTTTTATAGTATAGCAAAGTTGTGATGTAATGCGAACTAACTCTTCACAACACAAGATACAAAATAAAGCCCCCACATACAACAAACTTGCCCGAAAGCAAACCTAACCCAAAACCTAGGTCATCGAATGACCTAGGTTTTGGGTTAGGTTTGTGAAAAGATGTATAAAGAAAATTTCATGGGCAAGTACCCACCAGATTCTTGAAAAAATAAAATCAAAAGGCCTGAACGTATATGGAAACGTGCAGACCTTTGCGGGCTTTGCGCTGAGTAGTTTATTTACCGTGTTGATTGAAGTAACTGTGCTTGTGAAACCTCTGCTGCAGCTTCAATGGTTTGAAAAGTCGCAACTAGCGCGTTTTCAAATGCATTAAAGGATGCACTCATCATTTGAGTGATGGCATAGAGCACAATCACCGTTCCTATTGCTTTGAACATATTGATATCTTTGCTGCACTCGCCTGTCTGCCTCCTTCGGGAAGCAGACAACTGGTAAGTCCGAGTGAGCAAAGCATCGCTGGAAATAACTTTTACTGCTCTAAGTATACCACTTTTTGCAAATTTGTACAGCCTACTTTGCAATATATATTTAAGACACATGGTCAGACGAGTCAGTCTACACCAGTTGTTTCAGAAAGGTTACGGTACGAACACCATTTGCCAGTGCTCCTATATCCACCCTACTACTAGATATATGATAGTAAAGGAAACGGGGTAAGGCAAAAGTAAATCAGATACTCACGATATCCCATAGTTAGTTAGATGAGTAGAAAATATTTTACTCTCTGTTATTTGCACTAAATGCTGTTTGTGACTTTCCACAGCGACACACATATTTTAATCTCTAATGCCGAAAGTGGTGTGGTTTTCTGCCTCAAAAAAGCCCGACATGATACATCATGCCGGACCTGTGCAAGGTACGTTACGCCGCCAAACTCATCTCACCGTGAGTCATGTCCCAACGTCTGTAGGCGCGCAAGGTAGCGGGCATACGCAACCCGATATCGGCTGCAACAGCTTCGCCTGCTTCATAGAGAAACAGATGAACGGGCAGGTAGCTGGTTGCCATTGCGGTGTGAATCGCAGCATGATCAGCTCCGTCTCGCTTACCGATTCTGCCGGTGCCGATTTTGACAATGGAAAACTGTCGTGTCTCACCATCTCGCCGCCACAGGTAGTCCATACCAAAGCGAACATATCGATCAGACTGAGACCACCCGTTTCTGCCCAGACAGTGGCAGACGATCATATGCAAATGGCGGCGATCGTCAAACTCAAAACTGAGTACCGACCCTAACTGCAACGGGTAGACTGCCTCAATCTCACGCACGAAAGGTTTTCCGATTCCATGTACCTCCTGCAGTTCGGTATTCATACCGATAATGATATCGCGTGGATTGTCACTGCCGGTAATATCACCCACCAAAATGTCCTCTATCATTTTCCTCTCCTTGTTTTCCAAATGCTTCCAAATGCTAGTGTGCAAGAAAAAAATAAAAAAGCAAGTTTTGCGAGAACACACCACAACACACATCGTTTCCGTGTCGCACTACCCGTCGAAACAGCCGCGCAAGTGCATCGCTTCGGCAATACGTCCAACTCCCACCAGGTACGCCGCATCACGATAGGTCATCTGATGCTCACGTGCAACATCATGCAAATGCACAAACGCGTTTGATATCTTATCTTTCAGTCTGCTTTGCACCTCAAACAGCTCCCAGTAGTGATGCTGTCGGTTTTGTACCCACTCAAAGTATGACACGACCACCCCGCCGGCATTTGCAAGTACGTCCGGCAATACGGTTACGCCCTTTTGCGTCAATATACGATCCGCTTCCGGCGTTATCGGATTGTTCGCAAGCTCTAAAATCAACGAGGCCTGAACTGCATTTGCATTTTTATCTGTAATCACATTGTCCAAAGCTGCCGGGATAAGTATATCGCAGGACAGCGTTAACACTGCGTCAGGTGGTAAAATCTCAACTCCGTCTTGTTCTATACCTCGGGCAGCATCACCATCCACACTCTGATAGGTGCCCGCTACGGACCCCGTGTCTTTTTTACCGCGTTCTATTGCATATGGGTCCAACCCCTGCGGTGCATACAACGTCCCGCTACTGTCCGAAACAGCCACGATAGTAAAACCGAGCTCATGCAACAATTTTGCAGCGTTCGCGCCGGCATTTCCAAAACCTTGAATTGCCACAGTGTTTACAGAACCGTCACCATGCAATGTCAGGTACTCCTGCAGCAGGTACACCCCGCCTTGCGCGGTTGCCGTATCGCGACCGTGACTACCCCCCAGTGCCAACGGTTTGCCGGTTATCATACCGGGCTCAGAGCGACCAACTTTCTTTTCATAGGCATCAAGCATCCAACTCATAATTTGAGGATTCGTATATACATCGGGAGCGGGGATATCGTGGTCAACCCCGAACACATCACTCATCGCCTCTGCGTATGAACGTGATATCTGTTCCAGTTCCACTTTACTTGCCATCTTTGGGTTAAACTGCACACCCCCCTTTGCCCCACCAAGCGGTATATCAAGAACCGCACATTTAACCGCCATTGCAGCTGCAAGTGCCTCAACCTCATGCAAGTGAGCATCTTGATGAAAGCGAATACCTCCTTTATAGGGTCCGCGGGCGTTGTTAAATTGGACGCGATAGGCGGGCAATGATACGGATTCCCCCGACAGGGAGACTGAGAGCTCCGCTTGGTGCACGGCAAATGGTGTTGTTAAAACAGCACTCTCATTCTCAGTCAAACCATTGGCGGAAGTGGCTTTTTCAATATGTTGCTTAATTTGTTCAATAGGGGTCATAGTAAGGTAAAGAATATTATTGCGTCTCTACACCACGCGCTTCCTCAAGAAAGGCGCGCATCTGTTCAAGTTGTAGGGCGCCGCGATAGTGTCGCACTATATTACCTTGGTCATCATAAAACAAAGTTTCCGGCATAGAAAATCCACCCACTGAAGTATAAAAAGCATCTGTTTGATCTATGGCGATCAAAAGGTTTTGAAACTGACCGATGGTGTCCAAAAATGCTTTCGCCCTTTCTTTTGTTTCCTTACGGTTAATGGCAATTATCGTCACGTTTTTATCTTGATACTCTGTCGCTAATGTCTCCAAATCTTGAAGTTCTTGGGTTGAGAACGGGGACCAGCTCGCCCAGACATTAACAACACGCACAGTGCCTCTATATGCATCAAATGAAAATGGATTTCCCTCAAGGTCAGTGTACGGCGTCTGTTCAGTTGCCTTTAAGGCTAACGATGCCTCGGATCCTTCTTCTTGCAATTGTGCATTTTGATATATACGATACGTAAATATTGCCGACAAAAGAAGCACCACAAGGAGTAACAGTAAAACAAGCAAGGAGGTTTTAATATTCTTAGTCTTGGTGGTCATACCCGTATAGGAGAGTATAGCAAATATCACCATCTTCTCGTGCATGATTTTGTGCACACAGTGAGTAGCGATTACCTGCCGACACTATGTGGGATATTGCACCAGCCCTACCCCTTGATAAACAACTCAAAGTCTTGAGGTGTCTCACCCTCAGCGGCAGGTATAAGGTTGAGTGTTACATCTCGCCCTTGGAAGCGAGCCCGGAACATCGCGTTTTCCGATGCTTCCACCGATACCATAAATCGCTGTGGAGTGATTACCTGTGCGCAGGTGTCTGAATTATTGATAACGGTAAAATCAACGGTAACCTGCTCTGGGAAGGATTCCACAACATCGGCTTCCGCCTGCAGCAAGTCACATGGGGTGGGCATAGAAACCTCACCTACCAATGTGTGTGTACCATCAATGTAGTAATGCTTAGCGCTAATACGTTGCACCGAATCGTACGCATTATTGGATACGTCAATCTTGTCATTTTTCGGTACTTGCACTTGCTCTTGCTGTTGTTGCAATTCCTGCTTCTTAAGGAGCGCAAACACAAACATACCGGCAACAATAAGTACAAAGGTTGCAATAGAGGCAATAACGGCTTTCTGGTGCATAGTCAGTTGCTTAGACTTCTAACTCTCATTAGTATACCATTGAATTATTGAGTATTTCCGATAAGGACCGTGATGTTTGGGGTGCTGCTTGCGGACATGCTCTCGGGTCGCGCATTCAGTAACACTCCGCCGAGCTCTTTGCTGAGTGAAAGTGCTTCCTCTTGCACGGCTGCATCAAAAATGATTACCGTACTCTTGCGTGAAGGGCCAAAGTCCGACTCAAGAGCATCAACACGATAGCCCTTCCCTTCAAGCTCAACTTGCAATGCAGCCGCTACTCCAGGTGTGTCGCTGGAGTTCACCAAGACAAGCTCATATGATTGTTCCCGTTGAGGTACAGTTGTGGTGGAACGAATGATACTCTCTTGCTGCTGTTTTTTATATAAAATTTCTTCAGACGAAAGTGTAATGTCAGTGTCAGGGTTCTCAATGGTTACCTCATAATCCCTCCTGTCCGTCAACACATCTGCTGTGTAGTAGAACAAAAGGAAGACAAGTGCAACAGCACCAAGCACCCCCGCAAAGAACTTTTTATACTGCCACAAAAATGCCAGTAAGCTTTTTACAACATCCACAAATGCATGAGTGTTGTACAAGTGTTCTCTAAAATCCTTTATGCCCTGCACAATAGGTCGTTGCAATGAAGCACGGCGATCTATAAACACATCACCTTTGTGCAAAACATAGCGATTGGAGACACCACGAGATCGCACACCCTGTGCCTCAATACCCGACAACGCCAACATGCGCCTGACGTAGGCCTTTATCGCCCAAGAGATAAACCAGATAATTCCAATAAACACCAGTAACACAGTCACAACCTGCTTGATGGGAACTACATAAAAATAGGTTTCTCGGGTGACAAACTTCTTATTTTCCAAACCATAACCGAGTGTCAAGACTGCTTTGTAACGTCCTATATCTGTAAAAGATTGTTCTCCCTTCCAAGTAAATTCAAACTTTCTTATGCTTTCGGGTAGTACGTTTCCAAAGTTTGTCTCATTATTAATGGGGATAATACCGCGCTCTTTACCCCACATATTGGTAATGACGATCTCCCCTTGAGGTAGTAAGTGTACATTCCCCTTGTTTTCAAAACGCAACACAAAGGTAGCTTCCGGTGTATCCAAAAACCGATCAGTAACGCTGAAACTTCGGACCTTGCCATCCTCAATGACATCGCCGGCAACACGCACAAAAAACAGTGAAGAAATTACTTGCGAGGTGCTGATGCGAAAGGGTTTGTCGTTCTCCGGTGGTTTGGTTCCGATTAAAATAGCCGCATAATGACCTCCTGGAGCGGCATCTCCTGGGATACGTACTGAAATCGGTACCGCTTGACTGCTTTCCGGGGGTATCACAATTGGTTCATCAGGTACGGTAATCCATTCTGCAAGTGTTTGCCCACCGGTTACCTCTTCAAGTACAGGTAGAAATTTACCCTGCCCGAGCTCACCCTGTGGCGCAAAGTTGACCACATCAGTATAAACCGTGAGCGGTTGCTTGTTGTTGTTTATAACCTTAATGGATGAGTTCCATACCTGATAGGGTACCGCAGACATCTCAAAAAGAGTTGGGGTGATGGCAAGTGAGACTCCTTGTGCTAGAGAAACGTAAGGAGCAAGCAGAAGTACTGTGCCAAGTATGATGTTGTATAGTTTACTTTTCATTGTTCGTATTTTTCAAATCAATGTCGTGATGCTGCGCCTCAGACTCTCCTTCTTTCAGGTACATGGTAACACTTGCTGCTCCATCTACATCTTTCGTCTTGTCAAATCTTCTATGGATATACAACGCAAAGAGTGTTGCGAGTATCAATAAAATGACAAAAGTGATAATTATCTGCTTGAGGGGCAATATGTAAAAATACGCGGTATCATTCAAAGAATCGGTCAAATACTCTCCATATTCAACAGACAAAAAAGCTTTGTACTTACCTAATCCAAGGTCATTTGGAACAGACAGTGTGTACGTTGTGGTCTTACCGGCAACAACCGGTGTGTCTTCGGTATTCAAAGGTAGTGCCGTAATTTCATTCCCCTTTGTATCGTATATAATCACTTCCCCTTTGGGTATCACGTCAGTCTTGCCGGGATTCTCCAAAGTGTAGCTTAAGACCCCGCCTTTTTCAGTTGTCACAAAACGATCTATGGTATACCGCCTTAGTCGCAAAAACATATTTTGCTCACGATCCACAGATATATAAAGTAGCGTACCGGGAGCGTCGCCCCGCATTACCTTCTGCTGGGCGACAGGCTGGTTGGGAGCTTCTGCAAAACCAATAAAAACATTGTAATCCCCCGGCTTGGTCATTGGGTTCATGCGAATGGTAAACGGCACCTCCTTGCGCTCCCCAGGATCCACCTCTATCCTGCCACGAGTAATTTCTATCCAGCTGGTTGGCGTATTGGTACGGTCTACATCTGAGGGTGCTTGAAATCCTTCTACCACTCCGTTGCCGTCTGTGGCAACCGTATTCACAGTCGCGTACAAGCGAATACGTCTGCTGTCGTTATTTATAATAGTGATGGTATCTTGAACAATAGACCGTTTCTGTAAATCATAGTTGAGTGCCAATGGGGTTACCACATACTCCGCGGCAAAAACGGGAATACTATAGAAAAAAGACAGCAGCAAGACGCAAAGAAGAAGCAGTTGGTATGTCTTTTGAGTTGCAGTGTTGAAAAACGCGTACATAAATTTAGAAAACGGGGATAACTAGATACGTAATGCTATTTTGATACTCTCCAGCCGGCTGACTCTGTCCGACTTGGATTTTATATACCATATCATGTGACTCTGCAGTCGGCACGGAACTATACATCACCTCCTCCGGTGTGGCACTAAATGCGGCATAAGTATCTTCCGCGCCAAAACGGGTACTGCCTCCCTCCAGTATGCTATCGGTTGTGTGATACCCAAAACAGCCGGTGGCATTTGCATCACATCCTTGCGCCCAAGACAAAGGTGAGGCATTCGTACCCGTTATCGGCGGGATAGTGGTTCCGTACGCATTGGTAAGATCTTGATCTTGATAAACCAAAACTTGATACCCCTCAGTAGAGTTGGTGTCTATACTTAAGCGCTGCGCCGCCTCATACGGACTGTCAAACGGCAGTGTCTGAAAGGTTACAGCGGTTGCCGTTGTGGTCGCATCGGTAACAACCGTACTACCTATTGCAGTACCTGCGTTCAACCCACTAATCCCAAATGTAGTCTGTGAATTTCCCGCAACTACGCTTGGATATGAAGAGCTGGCAGCAACGGGCACATCGTTGGTTACATCATACAGACGGAAATAATAGACAGCCCCAACTCGAGGCCCTGCACTCTTCAAAGTAAACTCCATCTCTGCTGTGGTAAGCGAAGCCTGATCAAAGGTACTGGTGGTTGTTGCCGCTTCATTGTAAGTACCACAGCCGTCACCAACACCCGATACACAACTATCAGCATCAGAAAGCACCGTAGTGGTTATTGTCGCATTATCAATCCCCGCTCCGTCCACATAGCACCACAGTGAGTTTGCCGTACAGGAGGAGGTGGATACAACATAGGTGCCACCGTCACTAAAATCTGCATATTCTGAAAATTGTAAAGCAAACTTGATATTGGTACCCGCTGCCCCTTCTACTTCAGCAACCGTCACACGGAGTTTTACTTCATTTTCGTTATTTAGGTTGGTCGGCGTCTCGTTTTCAGCGGCAAGTGGTGAGGTGGGGGTGGTGCTGGTTGCGTCATCATACCACCTCCAACGAGACACTACGGGAGTGTAACCTGTGGTACGCACAGTTGGATAATTATAATATTCATCCAATTCAGTTCCATCACTTTTAACCATACGGAAGCAATAATCAGATAACTGGGCCGCGCCGTTATGCTCCACATTCCAATCGTATTCTATATCTTCTCCAATGTTAACCTTGTATGGGTTCAATGCTGTTAAGTTTGCATCTTCATAAGTACCCGCAACATCCGATACCGAAAGATTTAAGGTACCCGTTGCCGGAGTACTTGTGGCAAGAGGAGTACCATCTGCGGGATTTGCACTGTACCCTCTCCATATTTCACCACCGCCCGGATCACCTAAGTCGGTCCATGTGGTAATAGCGGAACAAACTGTGCTCCGTCGTCCAAACTGTAGCTTAAAACTCTCCGTTGCTGCCGGCAAAGATGCATTGTTTACCAATAATGACATACGGAGACGAAACCACTCCCCATCTCCCAAGGGTTGGTCCGCACCGGTAATAGCGGTATTTTCTCCCAAATCCTTGACACCAACAGGCCAGGGGTCAGTGGGGTCTAAAGCGTCATTATCAACATAAAATCTATAGTAATTTTGCCGAATAGACATCTCCGCAACCGGCCACTCTATAACTTCTGTTCTGTATGCTTGATTTTGCCCGGTATCGCTATTCCATAATTCATATTCAGTGGGTGAGGTAATGCGCACCCCAAGTATCGGTCTAGGATAAGCGGTACCGGTACCCGTTGAATCATTATTCACAAAAATAGATGCATTGGAAGGTCGTATTGTCGCTCCTATACTTAAAATATTTGATTCTGGCTCAGGTCCGCCTGAGGCAACCGTCCCATTTGATCTGTAAACATTCATCGCACCATTTCCGGTTTGAGTATTCTCAATCACCCACACAACAGCAACCTGTCCTGAAGGATTATCTGCAGTGCTTTGCAGTTGGAATGATACTGCTCCAATACTGGAAAGCCAGACTTGCTGTCCATACTCATCCAAGCCAGCCAAAGCGTCCCCCACCCTTTTTTGCACATGTAAAAAGGTGCTACTGAGTGACGTAACCGGAGATATACTTTCCGTCTCAGCAGTACCTGTTGCGGTATAGGTGTGTTCCACACGCTGCACCTTCCAGTTTGCACCGGTGTATTCCACTACGGCGTAACTGATACCGGCAGCGACATTGTCTGCATCGGCCCGTGTAAACACCGGCACTGAGTTTACCGGATCCCATGCAGCAGTTGCCAGCCCATCGTTGTAGTTAGCCGTACCGGTGTTTGGGTTTAATTGACCGGTGATGAATACAACCACATCATTATCGTCAATCACACCTGTCACAGGGGTGCCCGTAGCGTACAGAGAGTTAGGATCAAAAGTTACCGTACCCACGGAGCGCACCTTCATTTCATTATCTGCTCCATTCAGACCAATATATTCAACAATCTCCCAATTTACTCGCGTGCTACTGGCGGCAGTTGCAGGACGAGCTATGGTAAAGCTTGCCTGTAAATTACTCTGGTCGGAAATATATGCCGTTACATCATCTGCATTTTGCGTACCACCTGCACTGGTATCGCCCGCACCAGTAAGTTGTGAATTGGTAATACGCACAAATGCCAAAGAAGATGAAGCAGGAGCCGTATAATCAGTACCGGCATAGAGTGTAAGACCGGTACCGGTTACATCGTTGTATCCCCTCTGCACAAAGAAATCCTGTTTTGCTCTGGTGGTTAATTCGGGATATTGATCATACTGTAACAAAGGAGCTCCGGCGTCAGTCAGGCGAAAGCAATAAGTAGTATCGTCTCCTGCGTCAGCAGTTGGAGTGATAGCATACTCAAACTCAACGAACTCCGTACCACTTAATACTAAACCTGCTGTCTCCGAGGAAATATCTTTCTGTCCGCCATTTTGTGCAAGAAAAGTAGTATTGGCATTGGTGATACCGCCGATAGAGACCGCAATATCAGTGGTGTCATCACCATCATTTATATTTATGGTGTCTATCATATCAAAAGCCCCTCCGATGGCGCCAACATCGACCCAAGAACTTATATCACCACAAGTGGTAATCTTTGTACCATACTCAAGACGGTACGCGGTCTGCTGTGACACTACTGTGCCTTCGTTAGATACCTGCAAGCGTAATCGTTGCGTAGACCCCTTTGCAATGTCCGAAATGACGGTATTTTCATTGCCATTTGTTGCAGATGATGCACCGGTTTCCGTTCCGTCATCATTTCTCCAGTGAAATCCTGTCTGCGTCAGGATGGGGCCATTGATGGTGGTACTACCGGTAGGACTCACCACAGTGCTTGGCCCCACACTTGAATTAGTCACCAACACATCCCTGGATGGGTTAGAAATTTCAAAATTTATCGTTTCTCCATTCAAGGCATTCACACCAACATCCACGACGAGATAACCACAAAACGTTTGTGTATTTCTCAATGTTTCTCCAATGCCACTAAATGTTGTACTACCATTTGCAGCAGTAAAGGCAGTACCACCGACAGATGCCTCAGAACCATCATAAAACTCACCGGCGCAGTCGTATGGTGCAGTCGTGTCAAGATCATAATAGAGAGTGGGATTGGATAGATTTGCTTGCGCATCAACCGTGCCTGTTTCGGTTACGACGATATCGTTCAGTGTTCTGGCTGCTGTGGGACCTTCTATTACAAATGTGCCTCCTATATACTGTGCGGTCGTGTTGAGGTCCACCGATGCAACCTGTGTACCTGTGGCACTCACAGTCACCTCAGCTGATATGGTACCTTCCGCAAATTGTGAATAATTTCTAAGAGGAGTACCTCCATTGGATAGACGAAAGCAATAAGTATTACCTTCCGGAGCTGCGGTTGTGGGTTCTATTGCATATTCAAATTCCAAAAAGTCATCGCGAGCTAACGTGAGGGGACCGGTTTGTGATGAGAGATCTCGCAAAGACCCGTTCGGTGACAAGTAATTCAATGCATCCAACGGATCAGTTATTCCCCCACTACTCTCAGCAATGTTTGTAGAATCATCACCATCTGTGAAAAAAGATGAATCGGCCATTAACCAAACAGAACCCGCAGCACCTACTTGCTCCCAAGAGGTTAGGGTATTACATGCAGCCGTTTTTGTTGCATAATCAATTTGAAATGTGGTGGGCAAAGAAGATGTTGACCCTGCGGCATCCACCTGAAAACGAACACGACGTATTACACCATTTGCAAATCCTCCCGTGGGAGTATCTTCCGCCTCCAACGCGGTTGCAGAGCCCTCGCCCCCATCATCATCCAACCAGCGATAATGCGTCAGTGTCAACTCAGCGTTTCGAAGCAATGTAGATGAAGCGCTTGCAACAACCGATGAAGGTCCAACAGTGGCACTATTGGAACCGACCACATCCACGGAAGGGTTGTTAATAGACAATTTCACTGTATCTCCATCTTTTGCGGCATCAGTGGTGTCATATACCGCATACACACACATTGCTTGTGTGGTAGAAATCGTCACGCTGTCAGAGAAACTGGAAACCCCATCTGATCCCGAAAATCCATTGGTATCCGTACTACCATATTGAGCTTCCGTCCCATCATACACTTCACTGGAACAATCATAGGGTGCTGTTGTATCTAAATCATAAAATAATTTTATGTTGTTTAAACCGAGTGAAGCATCTACAGTTCCTGATTCGGTAAGTGTAATACTAGTAATGTTACGCGATGAGGTATTTTCCTGAATAACAAAAGTACCTCCCGCATATACGTTTGTCTTTGGAATATCGGCATCCACTCTGTATGTACCTGTTGCTGTTACAAATACATCAGTCGTAATTGCCTTCAATGCAGAGAGATCTATAACACCATAAGTGAGACCAACGGTGTTTCCGTTTCTATGTATCCAATTTCTCACAACTGGCACAAATTGTGTTTGAGAAAAGACCACCTCATTTATGACTCCATTGAAATCATAATTTGAAGTTATCTCACTACCTGCGATGTTTCCATTAGAGTTACCGACATAACCGAGATTACCCCCAGACCAGTTTGCCCATGAGGAAGATGCTGTAGTTGAAGTTGCATAATCTATCAAACCATCTGAACCTTCATCAAAACTTAAATCAACAGAGTCGGTTGCGGGATAAAAATTCCAGGTTAGTGTACCACTTCTGCCTGAAAAATCATATTCAGAGGGAGGAATGACAATACGAGCTGCGTCGGGAGGAGACACAGAACCTCCGTTACCCGCTCGTATAATAAAATCACCTGCATCGTTATACCCAACAAAGGCACCGGTTCCCGTACCGCCCGCCTCGTAAATGACACCAGATGGAGATGGATCAAATGTTAAGGTTGAAGTAAAATTTCCTTGCACTGTGGAATCATACTGGTCGGAAGTTACCTGGTCACCATCAGCGTATCGTATCAAGCCATCATTTATCTTTGCATGCAGACCACCTCGCATGTGCGCGGTGCCCACTCCACTGGTATCGGTAAACCACTCTAATCCCAACAAATCCAAGGAGGTTGTGGTACTTGCTCCCGTTGGCCAAGGTGCATTTTCATAAGTACCGTTTCCTTCAGGAAAATCTGCATTTGATGCCCTGTTCACAGTAAGATCCGGATTTTGCAAGACATAGATCCATGCATTACCGTCATTTCTTGCATTTACATCCTGTAATATATCAAACACCACACTGGTCGTATTGCTGCCAGGTTCCACAAGAGCCAATGTGTCCGACAAACCTGTTTCAGCGGAATCACCTTCCATTGTAGCTTCAATAATGGTAGCAGTGTTCCAGTCGGTTACATCACAAACCGCGCCAGATACCCCGTCCACTTCCGTATTCAAAGTCACTGTTTCCGGTGTAGTATCGTGGGCGGCAGACAAACCGTAACACACCTTCCAATTAGAACCGGTAAACTCAACCACATCAACATAGACCGTGGTGGTCGCTCCGGCATTATTTCTGCTAACGTATAAATTACCTGATGTATCCATTCGCGCAGCAATGGTTGCTTCATTCCAGTCAGTTGTTGCCGGGGCATCCAGAGTGTATCCCGTAACAAACGGAATCACTTTGTTGACATTAGTTATACCTGGTATTGGCACAGACTGGCTGCTTCCTGCAAAAGTAATCGCCACCCGATCTCTAACTATAAATTCATTGCCACCACCCGCGGGACCCTCATATCTCCAGACTTCACCCATAACCTTCACGGCGGTGGAGCTTGCCCTGTATGCAGTTACGGTGGACGTACTACTTAACACTAATCCTACAGTACCCACATCCGGGGCTGTATCTGCAGTAGAACCAACCGGACCTGCGCTGGACTTGCGAGTACCTGTGGTAATCCGTAAGAACGCAGACGATGTTGCGGCCACAGGAGTAGTGAGTGCAAAAGTGGATCCGTTTGTCGTCACATCCTGATCAAACACCTCTATTTTGATTGCATTTTCAGTATCAATTGCCGCCTCTGCAGTGGGTATTTCTGGTATAAAGGAAAAACGAAGTATGCTTGAAATATCAGTAAAGGTAAAAGTGAGAATCAGCACCAGAGTGACAATTTTCTGTACTAGCACAGAGAAAAAACGTGCAGCTTTTTTCATCAACACGAAACAACGAGAACGCGAAAGAATTCCGTACATAACAGCCTGATTATGACTATTTTACCGTATTGTCTTGCGGAGCAGTTATAAATCGGTGGGATAACTTCTGCTTAATACGAATGGCTGTTTAGTTTGTTTCTGTAGTGGAACTTGCCGATCCTCCTGTCTCTTGTGACGGTGTATTGGTCGCGTACGGTTCCACAATAAGGTCAAAATCAGTCAGAGGCAGTATATCCGAAGTTCCTGTTGCCTGTGTCATGTCAACTGTTGTTACAGTGATATCCGACTCCTGCAACTCCGCACTGATTTCCGAAGTGCCACTTGCATGTTTCCACTCCGCATTACCAGCCCCATCGCCCATTGCATCTTGCGGCTGAGACCCTTGGAGTTCAAGAGTGAATTCTTCTCTGCCGGAAGACTTATTTCCAATCAGTGCCCTCGTCTCACCAGTGGGATCCGTATCCGGTAAATCAATAGGTTTTTCAGCCGGCTGGGCACTGAGCGGAACTACTGAGCCGGTTGCAGGATCAAATCCCTTGGTTACTATATCTCCATTGTCATACTTGGTATCATACACCAATACAAAGCGAGGATTTACCACCTGACCACCTTCATTGTCATCAATCACGGAAGTGGTGCGGCTCTCTATTTCATATACCAACACCTGTGTACTATTTGCCACCCCTTGTCTCCAGATAATATATCCATTTTCTATGTCGGGTGCTATGTCAGGCACATTGTTGTCTGTCAAGATCTCCTCACGACCATTACTATACAAGACAATTTCCCAATTATTGTCATACCAGCGCTGCCAGACAATACTATCTCCTTCGCGTGAGGGTTCCATGTTATTTACATCAGTATTAGTCAACACCTGCTCTTCACCTTTCTGCAAGTCATAGGTAACAATTTGATACCGATCGTTGATCAAACGCTGCCATACGATACTGTTGCTCAACGCGTCGTACTCAGGAGCGGTATCGTCCACCGTGTTAAACGTTATCTGCCGCAACTCACCATCACCGGAGTTGAAAAATATCTCTTGGTCCCCATCGCGATCGGGTGCGTATAAAACCGTCTTGTTATTTACTCCTGTTTCCTCTCCGGTTTTTTTGCTGCAGTAATACGAACCATCACCCACAAATACACACTCATCTACCGAAAATTGATTTCTATTCTGATCATTCACTACGGGAGCGGTAATATACACTACCTGTGTTTCCCTTTCTTTGCTGCTACTTGCGATGCGGTCAGTGGCGGTTGCTGTAGAAGTATCGTCTGCATTATCATCAAATACCTGCGTAGCTTCCATATCATCAGTTAGAAGCACGGATGTTGTAGCTCTGTTTTCTTCCGGTCTTACATCTTCATCTGACGCATCTTTGTTCTGTATGGTCATATCTGAATCATCATTTGCAGATTTTGGAGAGACTTGTGCCTGTTTGTTCGTTGAGGAAGCAGATGTAGAGAGATTTTCTTTTTGCGCAACTTCAAAGCTACTCTCTGTTGAAGTTGCGATCTCAGTTACATCTTGTTCCATAACAAGTGCGGAGGAGCTTGCGGTACCTGTCGGTGCGTCAAGCTCAGCGGTGGAGGTTCCCGTGGAAGTGGCGCTTATGGATGCTGTAAATGTTTGTATATCTGCGGTGCTTGTTGTGCCGGAGGTATCAAACATTTCATGACCTTGCGTATCATCTTGCATGTTAGCAGATTCAGTCTCCGAGAAAGTCGCAACAGCATCCTGCGGAGGAAGTGTTGGTAATCTTTCATCCACCTCGTCGGTAACGGTGTCCGTGTTCTGTGCTACCGGCTCCGTATTTGTGTCCGTATCTGTTTGTGTATCGGTTTGTAACTCTGTGGCATCCTCAATGGTACCTGTATCGTACAAGGTACTATCCTCCTCATCCGATAGCAACTCCTGAGCTTCATCCTCATCAAGAGGTGAAGTAGCATCTGACTCTTGAGGATCGCTTTCCAAAGGTTGTTGTATTGCCTCTTGAGTCTCAACCGAAGGAGTTGTTTCTTGGCCTGTCTGAGTGTCTTCTGCCGCAAATGCCTGTGATGCCGGTTGTATAGTAAAAAATATAAACAGTAGTAGTGCGGCACAGCGAACCCAGCGTGTTGTAAACACTATACGGTAGAGCGCGGTTGGTTCATACTGAAAATACGCTGTGCATCTCATAGCTCAGACAGATGACTACTTGGTTTGCATGGTTACCGTTTGTGACTGCATGCTCGCTTTTGCTTCCGCCTGCACTGAGTCTTGGGATACAAACAGTACATACTGAAATAGCAAAATGGAGAAGGCAATGAAAGCAATAAGAGTGTATACCCCTAAACGAGATATGTCTTTTGCTGTACTTATCAACGGGTGCTCCGATGACACTGTGCGGTTTTTGTTTTGCACATACGCCCGGATTTCTTCCGGTGTGGTAACCCAGGCGACTTGACTATATACTTGCTTCCCCTTTATTTTCCCCGCACGGATAAGCTGACCGACATAATCGGGGGTGTAATTGGCAAGCTCTGCCGCCTCTTTCAAGGTAATGTATCCCTTTTCTTTGGCTCTACGTTGATCGAGCATAGATGATGAGATTATATGGCTAAGGTACAAGGTATCTCGGCACCCGAAAAATAACCTCGCGCACCAAGATTCTCCCATCACACATGTATCATATATATTGTATACCCTTTGCCGGGAAAAAGGGTGTGTTATACACAGTTTTGCTAGCGCATAAAAGACTTGGCAAGAATTATGGCAAAATCACGAAACGTCATCTCCCCATCCCCACTGAAGTCATAGATCTCCGTTTTGTTTCTCCAGGCAGTTATAAAACGGCTGATATCAGCCAGGGTCACCTGTCCATCCCCGTCTATATCGGGTACAATTCGTACCGTCACTGATGCTTCCAATCCCGACTCCTGACCGGCAGGTGCAACTGCGCTGTAACTACCGTCTGCATTGGCAATAACCAGTTTTGTTTTTTCTCTGCCTGAACTCCCCACAGTCACCTCAGCACCGGTCCCATCTCCTGCTAAAAAGGTACTGTTTGTTACTTCAAAAGAAGCAAGTCCCGATTCTTTTGCTCTGGCATTAATAACCGCTATTAAGTGTTCCCCTTTAAATCCTTTACGGAAGGTGCCTCCACGCAGGACCACCGTAGATCCATTTTCTATATAGGGCTCCTCCGTCCAAAGCGTAATCACCGACTGCCCAATATCAATGCCGGTAACTTCAACCTGATCAGGGGGGAAAGCCAACTGTATGTCCACTGCATTGACGGGCTCATTTGCATAGGCAAAAACACGAATTTCAAAAGTATCATTCTCCTGAACCGAGGATGCATCCGACTGAATGTACACATATGATTCATTTTGTGTATCTATCGCATTTGCCGCAAGTAATGCGGAGGCAAGAAATAAAAGTGGAAATGCATAGCGGACAGTTCTGCTTTTATGACGCCTATATGGCCAAAATATGCGTTTTAGTGCCTCACGCAGGGTCATAGTCCCATAATTTCTTCTCGTAATGTGTCTATTTGAATACCGGTGTAGGCAAGTGTATCCTTTACCTCCTGTGCCTCGGCAAGCATGTCACGCATGGTGCTTGAAGAAATAGACACACCGTCTAAAAGCGCCGTTATGATATCCCCCTGGATTCGCACCAGTTCCTTTGCAAGTGCACTCCGCTGCTTTTCCAGACTGACCAACGTCTTCCATTTATCAGCAGGGTAATTGTTTATGTCAATGCGAATATCCGCTTTTTGCAACAATTGTAAATACTCACGATAAATCTCGTACTCTCGCTCAAACCGAGCGACCATCACCGACTTGCGCTGTACATAGTAATCCCCACATGCCTCAAACAACTGGTCAACTTCTTGAAGTTCTTTGTTGTTTAGTGTCGCAAGTTTGCTCAATAAATCATCAAAACGCTGACGTTTGGGGCAATCTTGCACAAGTGGCGCAACCGCACTATCCACTCCGTTCCTGTCAGTCACCTCGGCAATTGAGATAAGTGTTGCTGTTTGTTGGGCAAGCAGCAACTGAATGGCTTGTACATATGCTGATTGCTGCACGCGAATGTATGCCGTGGCACTCAAAAACACAATCCCCATAAAGAGTAGTGCCCCTGTAATATAAAATGTCCATTTCTTTCTCATAAGTCTAATCTACAATATCTTCCACATCTTCAATCTCTTTTGTAAGACGGTTCTCTGCAACTTGTAATTCTTTACGCAAAGCATCCACGAGAGCCTTTTCCGCTTTGGTGAGCTTGCCGGTTTTTCGTGTAGATGTGAGTTTTTCCACATGAGTATCAAGTACCGACCGCAGTTGTTCAAATCTTTTTTGTAGGAGTGCATGTACTTCAGCTGATTCCTTGCGTACATTTTGGCGCATCCGGCGCAGCTTCAGGATAACAAACCAAACAAGCAATACCAACAACAGTACAAGCGACACTGCAGGTATCAATACCGATAGGAAGCTGACAACAAAGCTTCCGAGACGTAGATATCCCGGTTTTTGCACCGCAATGCGTATGACGTCACTTTCTTCACTCTGTGCACCATACTGATCCACCGCCACTGCAGATAATTCGTACACACCCAAAGGAAGTCGGCCATCAGGTATAAAGACAAACTCGCCCGACTCATTGCTCTGTACCATTCTCTCCTGTGCTTCAGTACCGACTTTCTTGATACGAACTTGAACTTGCGCGTTCGGCCGGGTAATACCTTTTATCACCGGTATGACATCCTCAGGAATCTCAGACGGATACTCGGTAAAGCGCGGCTTGTCAAAGGCAAGAATAGTGAACGAGAACGTATCAATCAAACTGTTCCCCGCTTGGTCAAATGCTTCTATAATCACCGCATGGCGTCCGGGATCCAATGGAGGTAAGGTGACTGTTCCTGATGCGTTTTGATCAATGTATTCGTACGCCTCACCACCATCAATTTGGATGGTAAAGCGCGTGACCGCAGAAGTAATATCTTCTGTTTTCAACAGCAAGGTTTGTACCGGATTTGTCATGTCAGCGTCCTCCGGCAGAGAAATTTCAAATAGTGACGGCTGCTGTGAGTCAACCGCCAAACGATAGTGCGCAACTTTGCCCCACCCCTCCTTATTTTTAAACTGTAAATGAAAGTACTGTATCCCTTCATCCAGATCATCCAAAGTAATGGAGGAAATGGGAGGATCATACACTTTAGTTGGTATACTGCCACTGTTTTCATCAAGTAGGGTGCGTATGGCGATTACATCTGTAGGGAGTTCCCATTTCAATGAGGCGGTTTTTTGTGCATACCACTTGTCGGGATCAGGGTGTGTTTCCGATTGTATTGTCGGTCTATCAGGCGTATTTGCCGGAGCTATGTATTGAATGGTTTCCGGTTCAGGAACCACCTCTTTTGCCGCAATAGTGTACGAAGCGCCGGTCATGCCGGTGAGAATATTTGTTCCGCGTCCATCAGCAGCCAATACCGCACCGTCACGAAACTGCAACTTGGTGTTCCCCGACCCCTTACTCCTGAAAGTAATAGAGATGACCGTCCCCGCACCGCCACTATACCCGCCTGGAGTTCCTCCGCTAAAAGAAATGGTACCCGCAGTGTTTGAAAAAGTTGGATCTGCAGTCCATAAATTAAATACCGATCCCTTCTGGACGCGCACTACCGATAACTCAGAGGGGTTAAACGTCAGTGTTCCCTCCGCAGCATTTATTTTCTTACCGGATGTGTTGACCACGACGCGTGCGGTAAAGGTTTGTCCCGCAGTATATACTCCTGTTGCGGGAGTGATAGATAAGGTAGCGGCATAGACACTTGGTGCTACAAGTAACAAAAAGAACAAGAATAACCCCTTACCTATAAGCGTATGGAAGCGGACGCGTTGAATATGATTATGTTCTAGCTGTGCTATCTGTTTCATATGCGGAATTTGTGTCAATCCTACGCCTACGGGTTATATAGACATATACCCCTGCAAATACAAGTACCCCCGTTAGGACCGCCGCAAGTAGAGCGATCAGAATCTTTGAGTCATTCGGCAAACCGCGTTGACTCTCGTCCGGCACAAGCGTTGCAACATATTCATTACCCGCTTTGTCAATTGCGCGGACCCGAATAGTACTGTTGAGCGATTGATCTTTGAGTACATACGGGCTTTGTGCCGGTATCCAAGGTGCATCCGCGCGACCCCAGTTGAACAACCTCCCTTCTTCCAGCGGTTCCTCCATAACCTCATAGTACGCAATACCGGACTGCTTGTCTGTGGTATTAAATACTATGAAATACTTGTTATTAAATGCATTTTCACTTCTCTGCAGAGAAATACTGAACTCCTCAGGAGGGAGTGTGTCCGCTTCAATAATATCTCGCCATTGATTTACCACCTTGCCGCCGGTATTTTTTGCAATAACCACTTGCGCGCCCAGCATACGCAACGGAGCGACAGTCCCCAAGCCGTCATTACGCAATACTTGCGTTTTTTCATCAAAAGAAATGGTTGCGGTTGCAACATCGGATGCGCCAATTACGAACCCGGGTATTTGAAATATTAAGTCAAGAACCACATTGGTCAGCCGCGGGTCGCCGGCAATACGCCCACAATAACCGTTTGGTATTCCTCCCGCAAATGTAAGTGTATTGTTATCACTGTCAATCTTCGGCTCCTCAACCCACATGCTCAGTATGGACTGTCCTCGTGATACATCTACCAGATTAAGAGCATCATCGTAAGTGATTA
>WFTF01000062.1 GCA_015485575.1 Patescibacteria group bacterium
AACGCTTTGGTGTTTCTGCGGCTGCGGTTGCAGTTGCGGGCGGCGCAGCCGGAGGTGATGCTGCCGGAGGTGGCGAAGAGCAGTCAGAGTTCACCGTGGTGTTGACTGATGCAGGATCATCAAAGATTGGTGTGATTAAGGCGGTGAAGGCAGCGTGCGGTCTTGGTCTGAAGGAGGCAAAAGAGCTCGTTGACGGCGCTCCTGCAGAGCTGAAAACCGGCATGAAGAAGGAAGATGCTGAAGCGCTGAAGAAGGAATTGGAAGAAGCTGGAGCGAGTGTTGAACTTAAATAGACATCACACGTTTGCAAGAAAAAGAGCTCGGTGTAAAAACTGAGCTCTTTTTTCTACAAGTTCCACAGCTGTGCTTGGGTCTGACGAAGCCCGTGACCTAAAACAATCAGTCAAGGTGCCCTGTGCTGTTACAAAATGAAAGTTTCCGTCGCATGGTTGGGCGGTGCGTTTTTTGATTTTGCTACACCACCTCTTCTTTCTCTGTCCAGATACCCAAATAATTGAGCATGGTATAGTATGACTTCGTAAGTAACTGATATGGCGACATCCGATGCACTAGAGATTCTGTTTGGCAGTCAAGCGCGAGTAAAACTCCTTCGCTTCTTCTTGTTTAATCCGTCAAAGGAGTTTACTTTTGATGATATATCACGACGCGCGCGTTTGGTGCGGCGCACCGCTCGTACCGAGCTAAACGCGCTGGAACGTGCCGGAGTGATTAAGCGTAAACAAATATACGTACAGAAAAAGGGGGAGACCAAAAAGACCAGAGTGCAAGGCTACTCAGTGAATAAAAACTTCCCAAACCTGCAATCACTGCAAACCTTCCTCTTTGAGACCGCTCCCATAAACGGCAAGACTGTGCTCAAGCATTTGCGGACTGCGGGGAAGCTGGACTTTGTCTGCATCGCAGGTATCTTCGTTCGTGACTTTGAGCAGCGTCTGGACATTATGGTCACTATGAAGAAGTTACCGGAGGCAAAGATTGAAAATGCCATTCGCGCGCTTGAAGCGGAGTTGGGTATTGAGATACGGTTTGCCGCTTTTGATTCCGATGATTTGATTTATCGTATCGGTATGTACGACAAACTCATACGTGACGTGTTTGACTACCAGCATGAAATTGTAGTGGATCGTATCGGTATAAAAGATGAGTTGCTACGCCCCTAAAGTACCTATGCAACTCTGGGTGCGTACATGTGCCGCTGCAAAAACGTTCCGTTTTTGCAGCGGCACATTTTGTTTTGATACCGGTTGTTTCACTATCAAGATAAGGCGCTTGCATTATTTTTAGACATCTGTATAATGGCGGGCACGTGTTTATGAGAAATCAGAAGAGAGACCACTAGCGACACTTAAAATCTCTTGTTTTGAGTGCCGCATCACTGCGGTTTTTTTCTTCAAAAGATGCTCACGGGAACACGCGATCATTGACATCGCGAATAACTACTAAGGAACCCCTTTTCTAGGATGAGGGGTTCTGGAAAGTCCTACCGATTCGACACCGGTAGGCACCGGTTCGTGTTGTGTGCGCCTTGCGCGTACGGCACGAACCACAGGTAGTCTGCTGAGTAAAGACAATCCACACGGAGGGTCTTTTCGTCCTCAGCAGACACAAACACATACCGAGCCCGGTACCACTGTTGTATTTGCACAGTGGTACCGGACATACGCCAGCATGGAGACGTGCTGGCAACACTCGAAAAATGTACAGCGGTGTGAGAAAGTCTGGGAGACTTTCGCAAGAGGTTGCCAGCTGCGACAGCAGCGACAACCTGAACAGCTTCTGTAAGAAGCAGCATTCAATGCTTTTGTTCCGAATGACCCCGTGCGCAAATGCGCAAGACATGTCTCATAACGCAAAGCGGTGTACAGCATTCCCTATGGGAATGTAAGGGTGTATGGTGGATGCCTAGGCTTTACAAAGCGATGAAGGACGTGGAATGGCTGCGATAAGTTTCGGTGAGGTGCCAATCAACCTTTGACCCGGAAATGTCCGAATGGGGAAACCCTACCGTTATCAGCGGTAACCTGTGTATGCAGGAGCGCACCCAGGGAAGTGAAACATCTCAGTACCTGGAGGAACAGAAAGCAATAAACGGAATTTTCTTTCTGTCTGGATATCCTGCACCAATTTTGATTTTGAGTTTGTGAATTTTGAGATGGCAATGGAGGGAAACATGCTTTCAAGAGAACTAGTCATTCTCGCAATATGTTTTGCGAGTGGTGTACTTGCAGCGGAGTTCCTATTTTGGTTTTTTTGAGGTCTGTCACAGCAGTCAAGGATGGAGTGCATTCTTGACTCCATCTCAAAATTCACAAACAACATTCAAAATTAAAATTGGTGCCGGATGCCATTACAGACAGGAAGAAGGTTCTTGCGATTCCCTAAGTAGCGGCGAGCGAAACGGGAACAGCCCAAACCATACGTATTTATATGTATGGGGTTGTAGGGCGGCAGCTGCATTTAGTTGCGGAGAGTTACAAAACGTGCATATAGCAGAATGCTCTGGGAAGAGCAACCCCAGTGGGTAACAGTCCCGTATGCGAAATGTGCACGACTCTCTTGTTGCCGTTCCTGAGTAGTTCGAGACACGAATAGCTCGAATGAATCCGGGAGCACTAACTCCTAAGGCTAAATATTTGTAAAGACCGATAGTGAACTAGTACCGTGAGGGAAAGGTGAAAAGCACCCCGGAGAGGGGAGTGAAATAGATCTGAAACCATACATCTACAAGGAGTCGATCTGGTTAC
>WFTF01000063.1 GCA_015485575.1 Patescibacteria group bacterium
GGTGAAGCTATTGATGGTCAAGGTGATATTGCAACCGATAAAGACATGCCTATTGAGCGTGTTGCTTACGGAGTTATGGACCGCTCATCGGTAAATGAACCGATTCACACGGGCATAAAAGCTATTGACTCCATGATTCCCGTAGGCCGCGGTCAGCGAGAGTTGATTATTGGTGATCGACAAACGGGTAAGACAACCATCGCCATTGACACCATCATCAATCAAAAGTACGAACCAAAAGAAAAGCGACCGATCTGCATCTATGTCGCTATCGGTCAGAAGCGATCGAAGACCGCTGCTCTGATGGCAAAACTTGAGGCGGAAGGGGCTATGGAATACACCACCATCATTGCCACCTCCGCTTCTGAGGCATCCCCGCTCTTGTTTCTGGCACCATTTGCCGGCATGGCGGTGGGAGAGTACTTTATGGAACAGGGTCGCGATGTGTTGGTGGTGCTGGACGACCTCTCCAAACATGCAAACGCGTATCGGCAGATGTCGCTTTTGCTTCGACGCCCTCCGGGACGAGAAGCGTACCCGGGTGATATCTTCTACCTGCACTCACGCCTCTTGGAAAGATCGGCAAAACTCTCAAAGGAGCTGGGAGGTGGGTCCATTACCTGCTTGCCGATTATTGAGACACAGGAGGGAGACGTATCCGCCTACATTCCAACCAACGTTATCTCTATTACCGACGGGCAGATATTCCTGGATGGTGATCTCTTCAATAAGGGTATTCGTCCCGCGCTGGATGTGGGTATTTCGGTATCTCGTGTAGGTTCTTCTGCACAAACCAAAGCAATGAAGAAAGTATCAGGAAAAATTCGTCTCGAGCTCGCACAGTTCCGAGAACTGGAAGCTTTCATGCAGTTTGCTTCAGACCTCGATGACGAGACAAAAGCACGTATAGATTCAGGTAAAAAGTATGTGGAACTCTTGAAGCAGCCGCAAAATGCACCGCTTCCGTTTTACAAACAGGCAACACTGCTATACGCCGCAAACAATGGGCTTTTGGACAATGCAGCGGCAGAAAATACCCAAAAAATAGCAGCTTCATTTCTGGAGTTTGTAGAGCGTGACCGAGAAATGATATTCCAAACCATTGAAGCCGACAGAGAAATCAGTGACGAACTGGCACAAAAAATAGATACTGCAATCAGCGACTACAAAGAGGCGCACCAGACACAGTACATAACTACGGAATAAATTACGAAATTAATTGCGCAATTAATTGCACTATTCTCCATGGCACTCAAACAGATAAAAAACAAAATAATTTCCACACAAAAAACAGGCAAGGTAACCAAGGCGATGGAGTCTGTTTCCGCAGTGAAAATGCGCAAAAGCCAAGAGCGTGCATTTGAAGGTCGTCCCTATGTGCACGCTGCACTACGAATTTTAGGTCGTCTTGCAGAATCATCAGAAGGGTTGGCACACCCTTTGGCACAGAAGAGAGAAACGGGAAAACAGCTGTTGGTAATCGTTACCAGTGACAAAGGTCTTGCGGGTGCCGTTAATAGCTCGGTTTTGAAGCGTGCTGCTGAGAACTTTGAACACAACCCTGAAACTGATGTGGTGGCAGTAGGAAAAAAAGCTCTGGAGTTTAGCACACGTGAAGGTAAGAAAATACTCGCTTCATATACAAACATCTCTGACAATGTCCACCTTTCAGATGTGCAGGACTTGACCCACGTTGTACTGCGACACTTTACTGATGGTGCATATAAAAATGTGACGATTATCTATCAAAACTTTATCTCTACCTTTGAACAGGTTCCTGTAAAACGGGTGATACTGCCCATTGATCCGGAAGATATCTATGATGTCATGAGCGGCATTAAACCAAAGGTGGGGAAGTTCAGTGATGATCGTGTCGCTCTTGATACGAAAACAGTCTACAGAGTGGAGCCGTCCGCAGAGGAGGTTTTGGATACTCTGATCCCACAGTTGGTGCAAATTATGCTCTACCATGCGCTACTGGAAAGCAAGGCATCCGAGCATTCGGCACGCATGGTCGCTATGAAAAATGCAACAGATAAGTCAAAAGAAGTGGTGAAAGCTCTAACACTGCAGTTTAACAAGGAGCGTCAAGCGGCAATTACAGCAGAAGTAAGTGAAATTACTGGTGGTATTGAGGCAATGAAAGAGTAGTACTGAGTAACAGAGGGCATTCAGTGCCTTCATTACTCAGTGGTACAAACTGAGTCCAAACACGCAATTTAACATTAGAAATCGTCGGAAAAATATCCGACAGCAGTAATAAAATATGAGCACAGAAACTATTGAACAAAACTCGCACACGCAACAAAACGCCACACCCACCGGCGTAATTACGCAGATTATCGGTCCTGTGGTGGACGTCCACTTTCCGGACGGACAGGTGCCGGCACTGGAAAATGCCCTGGCGGTAAAAAGGGCGGACGGGTCTGTAGTGACTCTTGAGGTGGCGCAACATGTCGGTCTTGATAGAGTACGCAGTATCGCTATGGAAGATACACAGGGACTTGAACGCGGTATGGAAGTAACTGATACCGGTGCGGCTATTTCAGTTCCTGTTGGAGAAGAGACCCTTGGACGCCTGTTCAATGTGTTGGGACAAACACTGGACACAAAAACACCGCTTGAAAACACCAAAAAACGAGCTATTCACCAGAGTGCTCCTGCGTTTATCGATCAAGCAACCACTACCGAGGTGTTTGAGACCGGTATCAAGTCCGTGGACTTGCTTGCACCCTTTATCAAAGGAGGGAAAGTGGGACTCTTTGGTGGAGCGGGAGTGGGAAAGACCGTGTTGATTCAAGAGCTGATTCACAACGTCGCTTCAGAACACGGTGGTTACTCCGTGTTTGCCGGTGTGGGAGAACGCGTACGCGAGGGAAATGATCTCTATCACGAAATGAAAGAGTCCGGCGTGTTGGACAAAACCGCTCTTGTGTTTGGGCAGATGAATGAGGTTCCTGGTGCTCGTGCTCGTGTGGGACTCACCGGTCTTACGATGGCCGAGGCGTTGCGTGATTCAGGATCAGGAAAAGATGT
Organism: Patescibacteria group bacterium; assembly: GCA_015485575.1. GTDB lineage: Bacteria > Patescibacteriota > Minisyncoccia > Phycocordibacterales > UBA918 > OLB19. The sequence continues at coordinate 3,037 of WFTF01000063.1, forward strand.
GCTCTTCTTTATGGATAACGTCTTCCGCTTTACTCAGGCGGGACAAGAAGTATCCTCGCTTCTGGGACGTGTATCCTCAGCGGTGGGATACCAACCAACCCTCGCCGAGGAGATGGGTAAGATGCAGGAGCGCATTACTTCCACCAAGAAAGGATCTATCACCTCAGTACAAGCGGTATACGTGCCTGCGGACGATTTAACCGATCCGGCTCCCGCAACCACCTTCTCTCACCTTGACTCAACAGTGGTACTATCACGACAACTTGCCTCACTGGGTATCTATCCCGCAATTGATCCACTTGAGAGTAATTCAACAGCTCTTGACCCAACCATTGTCGGTGAAGAGCACTACCGTGTGGCACAGGGTGTGAAGCTCATACTGCAGCGCTACAAAGATCTGCAAGACATTATTGCCATTTTGGGCATTGAGGAGCTTTCCGAAGACGACAAACAAGCGGTATACCGTGCACGCAAGATTCAACGCTTCCTCTCACAACCGTTTTCCGTTGCGGAAGTATTTACCGGCTCACCGGGTAAGTACGTATCTCTTGAGGATACCATTCGCGGTTTTGGCGAGATTCTTGATGGCAAACATGACGACAAGTCCGAACAAGACTTCTACATGAAGGGAGGTATTGATGAGGTAAAGAAAAGCGGAGAATAAACAGAGGTCACTCTATTCGTCTGATTTATAATAACTATGGCGTCACAAAAATTACTGCAACTGACTATCTCGCGTGTTGACGGACCGGTCTTTGACGGGGAAGTAATCGCAGTGTCAGTGCCCGGTGTGGAGGGTGACATGCAAATCCTTGCGCACCACGAAGCACTGATTTCCCCATTGAGAAAAGGATCCATCACCATCTACAAAGCGGACGGTAAAAAAGAATCTCATCTTTTGGAGTCAGGTACCCTTGAGGTCAGTAACAATCACGCGACCATCTTGATATAGCAGTTTATCTTCTGTATATCGCAATATATCTCTGTTACTGTGTATAGATATAGCACAGTATGTCTTGGAATTGCTATAGTATTGATGTATGTCAATCGTGATTATTTTACTAACAGTACTTCAATCTATTGGAGTGGCGCTTGGCGTTGGGTCGTCAACGCTGGCAATCAGCAACTTTTTTGCCGCTATCGCAGACGGCACTATCGATGAGACGGAGCGGAGGATGATGGGAATTGTGTATATCGTCCTACGCGTTGCCATGGGTATCATCCTCATCACCACGATCTTATTGACATTTATTGGCTATCTTCAAAACGGTCTCTCAACCTTCACCCCGCATATGCTCTCTGTTTGGACACTCCTGTTCGCTCTCTATGTAAATGCATTTTTGATGACCAAACACTTGGTACCCACCACCATCGGTCCGGCGTTGCAGGCTGCATCGTGGTACACCTTCGGAACCATAATGGCACTGTTGGAAGTGGATATATATACGGAAAGGTACGGTATTTTTCTCCTAAGCTACATAACTACAATATTCTTTGCCATAGCTTTCATAAACGGTATTATGGTTTACCTCAAATATCACAAGAAATAAATACCTCTTATTTCTCTTATCATGATCAGGGCATCGTTTGAGATTCTGAGCGAAAACATTGTCCAAACACCTGCATAGAAAAAGTGATAATACTGATATAGCTAGGGAAGGCGCTTACCTGTTCCGATATGCGCATGTTTACGGATGACCCTTATCTGATACAATAGGGCGCATATGTTTGGAAAAGTAAAAGATTTTGCAGTAAAAAAACTGCTTGAGAAGCAACTCAAAGGAGTGCCTGAAGATCAAAAACAAATGATTATGGGCATGGTAGAGAAGAACCCGGAACTGTTTGGGAAAATCGCTAAAGAACTTCAGGCGGAAATGAAAGTAAATGGCAACAATCAAATGAGTGCCGCAATGAAGGTGCTGCCAAAATATCAAAAAGAGATTATGGAGTGCATGTCTCCCGAAATGAAGGAGAAACTGATAAAGCAACAAATGGGAACACAGGGTCAATTTAACCCGGACGGATCGGTGCGAAAATAGATATTTATCAACAAAAGCACAGCTGCAAAGCAGCTGTGCTTTTGTATACTGTAGATATGTCTAAAAAAATACTCGTTCTTTTGGGGAACCCTGACACGGACACCTTTAGTGGTTCTATTGCGGATTACTATCAAGCCGCCGCGGAAGACGCCGGACACGAGGTACACCGTGTCAATGTCGGTGAGTTGCAGTTTGATCCCATTCTCCACAAAGGATACAAAGAAATACAGCCGCTGGAACAGGACTTGCTTGATCTGCAAGATGCTGTTCGGTGGGCAGAGCATGTTGTAGTGGTCTACCCCAACTGGTGGTGCACCATGCCCGCCTTATTGAAGGGATTGTTTGACCGTATGTGGATCCCCGGTTTTGCCTTCAACTTTGATAAGAAAACCGGAAAAGTGATTCAACACCTGAAAGGGAAAACAGGGCGAGTTATTATTGTTGCAGGTACTCACGGTCCTTTCCAGACTTGGTGGAAGTATGGTGACTATACCAACGAAATACAGCATGGTATTCTAGGGTTTGCCGGCATACGTACCGCTGTGACCGTCTTTGGCCCCTGCGACAAAGTGTCCGGAGTATGTAAAGACAAATGGCTACAGCAAGTGGAAAAACTGGGCAGAGGCGCGCGTTAGAATGCCTCTCAAAATAGTTTGACAAATATCATCATTTTTATAGTATAGGGGGTGTGGAGGTTTGTCGCATACCCTTCGTTCTCAATGCATCCCCCCAGAGCTCATGCGACAACCTCCACACCCCTTGCCGTGCGGATGCGCGGCTTTCTTTTTATCACTTGATGACATAAGTTTCAAAAATTACATACCATGGCACTATCTGTAGGAATTGTGGGACTTCCCAATGTTGGTAAATCAACCCTTTTTAATGCCTTGACCAAAAAGGAAGTCTTGATGGCAAACTATCCCTTTGCGACTATTGATCCCTCTGTCGGTATCGTTGAAGTGCCCGATCCGCGCCTACAAACACTTTCGGCACTGTCCGGATCAGAGAAGACCATTCCCGCTGTTGTAGAGTTCGTGGATATTGCTGGAC
>WFTF01000064.1 GCA_015485575.1 Patescibacteria group bacterium
AACTGGCGGGGAAGGATCAGGTACGCTTCCAGTCTATTATGTGGCAGGCGATGCTCAAAAGTGCGGATATCAAGACAACTGACAGAATTGTCTATCATGGGTTTATAAACAGTGGCGGGCAAAAGATGAGTAAGTCGTTGGGAAATGTAATCTCTCCGTATGAAATGGTGGACCGCTATGGAACCGATGCCACCCGATACATTCTCCTGCGCCATGTACACCCCTTTGATGATTCTGACCTCACCTGGGAAAAGATGGACGAGTACTACACTGCCAACCTGGTCAACGGTCTAGGCAATCTCACTGCCCGTATTATGAAAATGGCTGAAACACACCTTGCAGGTCCTATTGACCGTCCACAGGCGAGTGATTTTGACGAAGCGTATATCCAAGCGCTTGATGGATTTAATCTTCAGTCTGCATGTGATGTTGTTTGGAAAAAGGTACAAGAACTCGACGAAAAAATTACTAAGACCGAGCCGTTTAAATTGGTGAAGACTGACAAAGAAGCAGCGGTAGCAATTATACAAGAATTACTGCAGGACTTGTGTATCATAGGAGATATGCTCCACCCACTCATGCCCGAAACAGGTGCAACTATCACCCAAGCAGTCCTCCAAAACAAAAAACCGGCCAATTTATTTAACCGTCTATCAGAATAGTTCATTATTTATCCAAATAGCTTTAGTTTGCCTTTACACTCATTGTTTCTTCAGGGTGGTTTAGTATTTATGCTCACCTTAAAAGGAAGGACGCAGCCCAGTCGTCTAACCTATTTTTTCTGGGAACTTTTTCTTCATTGTCTTTTTGATCCACGTATTGTTACCTACCGGCGGATACCTCCTCTTAACACTTTTACTACCTACTGTCCGCGGTAAAGAAATGGTTGATTGCAAAGCGATGGATGAGAGAAAAAGCAACTGCCCCACTGCGAGCATACGAGGTATAGATGAAATGAACCACCCTAGTGCGAGTATACGGGAAAATGGAATACACTTTGGAATATACCTCTGAATATATCTCAGAGTCGTAACTTCCGGAACACCCATCAACCCAGCTTGTGTATAGTACGGTTAACCGTACTATAAGCTGGGTGTGTTTTTCCTAGTATTGGTCAAACAGTGACTTCCAGCGTCCGCGACCCATGGGAGGCATACCGGCGCGTAGCACCACTTCAAGTGTTTTCCAAAATTGCTCGTAGTCAGCTTTGTTTTTGGTGATGATTTTCTCGATGTTATCGTAGCGACCATTTGCATAGTCATGTCGTATATGCTCTGCTGTTGAGGGACTGAGCTTGAGTAACTGCCATACTCTGTATGAGGAATTTCCTTCAATGAACATTACCACTGCAGCCAGTCTCTTGGTAAGCATTATTTGTTCTTCGGGACCAAGTAGGTCATTAAAGAAGAGGGAAGAGGAGTGTTTATTCAGTTTTCCCACAATATTGTGGAGTTGCGCATATATCTTGTCCAGATCCCGCTTGGGCATCTTTTGTTTTGAAACATTGGTCATATTCTTATAGTACGGTTAACCGTACTATAACGCAAGGGTTGTTTCTGTGGTATTCTTGATTGACGTATTTTGCAATGTCAATCACTGTGTCATTGTAATAATCACACAATCATGTAACCATTTTGCAGGAAAGATATGAATAAAGAATATACACATATAGATACGCATGCACATGTAAATTTGCACGCTTTTAAGGATGACTGGATGGCGGTTATGGATTCGTGTGCGGAAGTGGGTGTGGGAGTTGTCAATGTAGGTACCCAAAGAGATAGCAGCAAGAAAGCGGTGGAAATAGCGCAGCGATGTGAAAACGGCTATGCGTGTGTGGGTCTGCACCCGATACACACTAGCGCCTCATACCACGATGAAAAGGAGCTGGGAGACAATATGAAGGCGTTTACCGCTCGCGGTGAGAAATTTGACACGGCGTATTACCGAGAGTTGGCGCAAAGCTCAGACAAGGTGCTGGCAATCGGAGAGTGTGGGTATGATTATTATCGCTTAGAGAAAAATACCAGAGAGCTCCAAGAAGAAGCATTCATTGCACAGATAGAACTTGCAAATGAGCTTGACCTACCGTTGATGATTCACACCCGAGATGCAAAAGGTAATCAAGAAAGTGTACAAGCGGAAGCAGGTGTGGGTAATGTATATGACGACACGTACGAAACGTTGAAAAGGTATGCAAAGGTGCCATTTAACGTGCACTTTTTTGCCGGCACTTACGAACAGGCAAAGAAGTTTTTTGATATTGGCGGGACCATTTCTTTTACTGGAGTGATTACCTTCGCAGCGGAGTATGAAGAGGTGGTTCGGAATGCGCCACTTGACATGATACATGCGGAGACAGACTGTCCCTATGTGGCACCGGTTCCATACAGAGGGAAGCGTTGCCAACCGCAGATGGTGTCTGAGGTCTATAAAAAAATTGCCGGCATAAAAAACATGGATGCAGAGGAGGTGCGACAGCAGCTGTTGCAAAATTTTCAGAGAATGTACTTTTCCAAACGCTAGTTGTGTAAGCACGTCTCGAATGGAAAAGCGGGTGCAAAAAAGCCCAACGCGTTTGTTGGACTTTTATACGATGTATCTCAGTCTGTGTTGGTACCGAAATACGAAGGAGATGTGGCGGTAGGCGAACTCTATGTGCCTGCGTGCTTTACCGCGCAGTTGGCGTTCGTGTACTTGTATACAGTGCAGTTTCAACAGGTAAAGCTCCTCCTCTGAAAGTTGATGCCAGCGCACCCATAAGTAGGGGCGCCTTTTGAACCACTTTTGCATGAGGTTGTAGAATGCTTCGGCATCCATGTCTCCTCTAAGCGTATTGCACTGACAGCAGGCGGCAACAATGTTTTTTGGTACGGTTGGTCCACCCCAAGCACGTGGGATGTAGTGATCCTTGGTCATTGCGTCACGTGGTGTAGCTTGTCCTTCAATGTGACGATGACGGATCATAGGATGATCGCAGTAGTAACAGCGGTAGTACTGTTTTCGCGCGATGCGTTCTATATGTATGCGAGACACAGCGTTACTCCCGTTTCTAAAGACCTCTCTTGTCATCATAATACGCTTACGGAAGTAACCGCATATACCGCTGTGGATGAAAAAAG
>WFTF01000065.1 GCA_015485575.1 Patescibacteria group bacterium
TTGCCTTATTGCCGCGTTACTTTCATATTCGCGAAATTATACAGGAGGCACGTCAACATGTAGCAACAAAACTATTCCCGCAGTTTTCTTTTGTCATTTTGTATGTTGGTCAGCTCAATTCTGACAGTATGCTGTTTCGCGCACTAGATGCTTCACGTACACTTTTGCAGACACCTTCAATTGGATTTGTGGTGGTGGGAGATGGACCTTTGCGACCAAAATTGGAAGAGCGTACTCATTTGTTGGGCATAGAAAAACAGGTGATTTTTACCCCTCCTAAAGTGGAAATGATTGACTATATGCGATCCGCTGATGTGCTACTTATGCCAGACACCACAAGTGAAAGTGAGGAGGTGGTGATCAAAGCAGCGGCAACAGGACTTCCGCTTATTATGTCTCATACACCGCTGCGTGATGATTTGTTTGTTGATGGGCAGGATGCCTTTTTGTGTGAACCAGATGATACCATTGAGTTTTCACAGAAGCTGACTAAATTTCTGAACACAAACGCACTACGCGTGCAATTTTCCGAGAACGGAAAAGAAGTAGTGGCTACTCGCATCGAGGAAAGTCCCGAGATGTATAATTTGGCATACCGTGACACCATTGAAAGTGTGTTGTATATGAACACGTCCGCAAGAGAGGGTGAGTCCGATTCCAAACAACTATCAGCTGAAAATACTGGACCTACAACATAACTTTCCTGTTGCACCCATAACTTTCTGATTGTTAGCTTGTTATAGTATACACACTTTTCACACTATGAAATTGCTTATTGTGACACAAGTAGTAGACAAAAGTCACCCTATCCTTGGTTTTTTTCATAGGTGGATAGAAGAGTTCGCAAAGCACTTTGACGAAGTGCATGTTATTTGTCTTCAAAAAGGAGTCCACACACTCCCCGCTAATGTCTTCGTTTATTCGCTTGGTAAAGAAAAAGGATTGGGGAAACTGTCTTATACTCTCAACTTTTATAAATATATTTGGATGCTACGCAAACAATATGACTCCGTATTTGTGCACATGAACCAGATTTACATCTTACTCGGCGGCATCTTATGGAAATTGCAGAGGAAGAAAGTGGGGTTGTGGTATACACACGGCAGTGTATCAGCAAGTCTTCGTATTGCAGAGAAGTTGACCAACTTAGTATTCACTGGCTCTCCAGACAGTTTTCGTCTTCATTCAAAAAAAGTTGTTGTCACGGGACATGGTATTGATACTCAAAGGTTTTTGCCGCAGAAAGATGTCCGTAAGAATATAGATTTAATAACAGTTGGTAGAATTTCAAAGTCAAAAAATATCGTTGAATTGATTGATGTGCTAATAGAGGTGAGAAAAATAAAAGATATATCACTTACTATTGTTGGGAGACCGTTGTCGTCAGAAGATATGCACTATGAAAAAACTATAAAGAGGTATGCACAAAAAAGAGGTGTTTATAATGCTGTGCATTTTATTGGCGCAGTCTCAAATGAACAGTTGCCTACTTTACTCAATTCAGCGAGAGTATTTGTGCACGCAGCAACAAATGGTAGCCTTGATAAAGCATTGCTGGAACCTCTGGCAGTAGGGTTACCTGTGGTAAGTTCAGGAATGGGTGCTCAATCATTACCTCTACATGACTGGCAGGTTAAAACAGTATCCAGTTTTGCGGAAAAAATAGGAGAGATTCTTGAGACAGATGTATCAAAACAGTGTCATCTATTGAGACGATATGTTATTGAAAATCATAGTATACTGTCTTTAATTCCAAAAATACGACTGCAATATGAATAACCAGCAATATGTATCTCAGGTACCCGCAAATCATTATCGTTTTGAGAAGTATTTTTTTTCAGCTCGTTGGATGAGCTACTTCTATCAAATAAGAGAAATTGTCAATCGTAAGGATATACATTCCGTACTTGATATTGGACCGGGCACTCCATTTTTACGTAACTCACTTGTAACTTTTAGGGAGGATATCACCTATAAGACGCTAGATATAGCTGAAGACACTCATCCTGATATTATAGGGGGCGTAACAAATATTCCGATTGCGGACAATTCATATGACGTGGTGTGTGCCTTTCAGGTCCTTGAACATATTGAGTATAGGGATATGGAAAAAGCATTAAGAGAAATGAAGCGTGTATCTAAGAAATACGTGTTTATTAGTCTGCCACACTTTGGTCCTTCTGTGGAACTGTCTTTTAAGCTACCATTTATTAAAAGAGTAAAACTGGCGTGGAAAATTCCGTATATGCCGGTACATACTTTCAATGGACAGCATTATTGGGAAATAGGGAAAAAGGGGTACTCGGTTCAGAAGATTCGTAAAATAATGAAAAAACACTTTCATATTATTGACGAATATGTTCCATTTGAAAATCAGTATCACCGCTTTTATATTTTACGAAAAATACATACAAGCTAAGCATCTGTTAGTAACACCAGCATTTATTATGAAATCGAAAGACGTTAAAGAGATATATAACACCACCCTACGAAACTCCAAAACTACATATGAGCAGAGTAGGTGGTTTACCTCCCCGCAAGCGCAGGCAGGATATGAAAGTACAAAATCAGCAATACTGAAGTATGCAATGCCGTATATCTCAGATACTATGAAGGTGTTGGAATTAGGACCAGGTCCTGGAACGTGGACAAAAATATTGTTGCAGAAAGCTCCAAATGCTCACTATGATCTGGTCGATATTTCTAGTGAAATGTTAAAGCAAGCAGCAGAAAATTTATCAATACATTCAAATATTCACTATATTACCTCTGATATTTTATCTTTTTCTCAGCAAGTGCATTATGATTTTTTCTTTTCTTCTCGGATGATTGAATATGTTGGTGATAAAAAATCTGCAGTTGCAGTTATCGCAGGTGCCCTGAAGCCAAACGGGTATGGATATATCGTAACGAAGACACCTCAATACAACCGTATCTTTAGCAATCAAGTTCAGTCCGCGTTTCATCAAGATCAGATAGGACCAGACTTGTTAAAATCTTTATTTGAGGAGGCCGGATGTCGTATTATTAAAAGGGTACATGTGACTTGTGTGTTCCCCAAACTCCGTAGCGGGACACTTGATAAAGTGCTTACCCGAATTTGTAGGAGACTACCGTTTAGAATCGGTATGCCGGTAAGTGAGTCATATGCACTAATCTTTCAAAAAAAATGATTGTTGAATTATATGGACTACCAGGTGCAGGAAAAACCACCCTCGCTAAAGAGTTGTCCACACTTCCCGGCTGGGAGAAGATCCAGCTACATAATAAAGGACAAATTATATTTTATTACTTGATTGGTTTTATCTTTCACCCACTACTTTTTTTACGGGGGGCGTGGTTATTACTTTACTATCAAAATATTTCCATGTTTCATATATGGAACTCGTATTGCTTTCGCTTTGCGAAGTATCAAAAGGCGTATATGTGTAGAACGGACCATGTAATACTCGACGAAGGATTACTTCAATATTTACTATCTATCATACCCAAAGAGACCGATGAGCAATTAATACACAAACAAATATTATGGTTCTTTAAGTCTGATTTTTTAGTAGTCTTGAATCCACCCTTAGAAACACGAATGAGTCAATTAGAACAAAAACAAACACAAAGACTTAATACGTTAAGGTCCTTAAAATGGAGAGAGGAGGTTCTAGAGAGAAATAACAAAATGATTGTTGCCATTCTAGGTCAGTATACTAATGTTTTGTATGTAAATAATACACAAAAAGCATCTCAGATCATAAAAGATGCAGTAAAAAATAACGCGTATGCTTAGAACTATTCTAAAGACCAATGCATTGTATGCTTGCAACATACTTGCATTTTTGTGTCGATTACCTTCCCGCCCTTCCGTGTTAATGTATCATTCTTTTGATAATACCAACTGGAAACATAGTGTCTCACCAGCGCAGCTACAACAACAACTCCTATTTCTTACTAAAAAGAAAGATGTCGTCCCTTTGAAAGACGTTGTCGCCTTTGTCAAAGGAGAGAAAAAGATTTCTGCCAAAAGTGTTGCCATTACTGTTGACGATGGATATGAGAATACATACACGGTATTATTCCCACTAGCAAAAAAATATGGTATACCCTTTACCATTTTTCTTACTACCAATCTTTCTTCAATGGAAAAACTTGGGAATGCGCCACGCCCGACATGGGCTCAGTTACAAGAAATGGTTGATTCTGGTTTGGTGCATGTTGGTGTGCATGGGCATACACATATAAATTTTCCAGAAGTATTACGTTTCAGTATACAGGAGGCGGAGATTATTGAGTCTAAGTCACTCATTGCTCGCAAACTTGGTGTTGAGCCACTTTTTGTGGCATACCCAGCTGGACGTTACGATATGGCAACGTACCAATATGTACAACAACACTTCACTGCAGCTTTTAGTACACATCAAGGTCATGTACATATCAATGATGATATATTTATGCTCAGGCGAGTTCCGGTTGATAGAGGTACTACACTCAGGTTATTTAAGGCGCGGCTGCTGTCAGGATATCAAGTTTATTTGCGGTTAGCACATAATATAAGAAAAATACATGCATAAATATATTCGTATACTTAAAAAGATTTTGCGTGGTGAAAATGTAACAATAGTACCTTTTTCCCGTGAAGAATGGGATAATCAGTTTCGTAGAGGGAAGTGGGATTTTTTGCTTGATGCTCCTTACAACGTAGCAATTATTTCTCAAATGTTAAATAAGCTGTATATGGATCAAGGGTCCCTACGGGTACTTGATATTGGATGTGGTAATGGTGCACTGGTACGAGAACTGGATGCATCAATTGCTTATACGGGGACTGATATATCTGAGGTCGCTCTTTTGCAGGCCCAGCGTGCGCGTACATCGGGAACTTTCATACAGAGTTCCATGGAAAATCCCTCAGGCATTACCGGCGAATACGACGTGTTGGTTTTTAGTGAAGTATTATTGTACGGCGACTACAAAACGATTTTACAGAAACACAAACCTTTTCTGAAGAACGGTGGATTGATCATTGTATCTCTGTACGATACATGGCGTACAAAGCTAATTTGGCGCAGTGTAAGGCAACAGATTTTACCACAGGAGCAGGTACGCGTTATGAATCGGCGAAAAAAGGTTGCGTGGGATATTATTTTAGGTGTATACAAGTAACGCATATTGTATGAATACAGATAATCGAATTCCTTGCAGCGTCGGTATTCTTACTTATAATTCTGCAAAGACGCTTAGGCGGACATTGGAGAGTGTAAAGGACTTTTCTGACATAATTATTTCTGATGGAGGAAGTACCGATGAAACAGTGGAGATTGCTTCTGAGTATGGCTGTAGGGTGATTGACCAAGATGCAAAACATAATCCAGGACCCCACCCTGATTATCCAATTGAAGATTTTGCGAGTGAGCGCAATAAACTACTTGCTGTTGCCAAGGAAGATTGGTTTTTGTGGCTTGATTCTGATGAGTATATTTCTAGACAGTTGCACGACGAAATCATTGAAGTATGTACACAAAATCATCAAAAGTATTTGGTATATGAATTAGGAATTGTTAGGCAGAATACAGACGGGACCATATCTTATAAAGACTGGAATCAAACGTATCAGACTCGATTTTTTAATCGCAAAATGGGATGCGTATTTGAACGAAAAATACACGAGCGTATTGTGTTTAATCGAGATCTGTATCCAGTAGGAAGGTTGAAAGGGGCATGGTATGTACCTATCAGCAAGATAGAATTTTCTGTTTACAAAGAAGCGGTTAATTACAGATTGGAACTGATGCTAAGCGAGAATGTGCCAACCACCTTCCCTGTTTATTTGAAAAAAGCCTTTTGGTTACCTCTCAAACGGGCTATTGGGACTTGTTACCGCTATGTGCGTTTGAGATTATTTTTTTCGGCTGATGAAATACCACCTACACAATATTTCTTGAATCGCCTTTATTCTCAATGGGTTACTTTTTGTGTGGTCACGAGGTTATATTTTGGACATAGAGATAGAACACCATAAACACTGAGTCAGTTGTTACTCACCATATTTATTATGTATATAGCAAAAGGAAGCACTCGTGCGTACACTTTGGTGAAAGGTATTTAAACTTTTTTAGTATGGAAAGCATAAGGAGGTTTTATTTCTAGTGATAGTATGACAGCTTCGCTTAAACGAACAATTGGTGAAGGGGCAGCATGGATTTCTACCGGAAATGCACTGTTGAAGATTTTAGGTATCTTATACTCCATATTGCTACTTAGCCAGCTGTCCGTATACGAATATGGTGTGGTTGAACTTTTGCTGTCTATTCCCCCACTTTTGGGTTTTTTATCTCTGGCAGGTTTAGAAAATGTATTAGTTGCTGACATGAGTAATGCCAAAGGAAAGTGTCAGACAGAGAAGGTACGATATATACTCTCTTCATACTTTTCTATACGCTTTTTACTTGCCTGCATAGGAACTTTCATGTTGTTTTTTGCTGCAGATGTGATTGCACGATTCTATAATGAATCAGTAGTTTTAATGATTCAACTATTGTCAATCACTTTTGTCATAGGATCAGTACGATCTGTTTTTCTAATTGTGTTTAATGTAAATTACGATTTTCACTTAGTGGCATTGTATCGTTTTGCAGAAGAACTAATCAGATTTTTAATTATTCTGACAGCTTTTGTTTGGTTCACTGTAAACCCTCTAGCTGTGATAATAGCTTATGTATTTACAGATATTGTAACGGTGTCCATTTTTATACCAGCTTTTTATGCTTCCAAGAAGAGATTACTAGGTCATGTTTGGTTTTCAGAGGGATTTTTACATCCGCTATATATACTTAAAAATCATGGAAAGTGGAGTATTTTTCAGACCTATCTAGGTTTGTTTGGACAAAATATCAGGCCATGGATTATTAAGACACTTTTAGGTACCCAGGCAGTTGGTATTTTTGCATTGGCAATCGGAATGTATAAACATACCGTTTCTTTATTCCCGTTAGCAAAAATTGTTGCTCCGATAATTCCCAGATTTTTAGAAAAGCCACAACAGCTGTATAAATTAGTCAATGGGACGATTAAATATCAGATGTTTATTTTAATTGTGGTGAGTATTTCTGTATCATTTGTTATGTTATTGCTGGTAACTTACTTATTCCCTGACTACATCAAAGCATACCCGCTGTACTTGGCTATGCTGGTTTCTGTCATCCCAGCAAGCTTTTCAAGTATTTTTGAAACGGTTTTTCACGGATTACGAGCACAAAAAAACCTTTTTTTCGTTGGGGTGTTGAGACTGGTAGTAATTTTATTGTTACTCCCAGTTAGTTTGTGGGTATTTGGACTGTATGGTGTTGCTGTAGAATTGCTGATAACAGGAGCTGTTTATACTTATGAACGGTATAAAAAATTGAAACATCTATTGCCTGGGTATCAATTTAGATTAGCCGACCTGATACATTTTTCGGAACTAGACAAAATGCTTTTACAGAGGATACAAAAAACTGGACAAAAGGTGTTTGGTGTGGGTAGTAAATAAGATACTCGTTTATGAAGCAGATTGTTTATATTAGTTTTGTTCGCTTTCCGTCTGAAAAGGCACATGCAATATATATAAATAAACATTGTGAATCGTTGGTAAAAAGGGGATATAAAGTTGCATTACTGGTCCCCCGGAGACTGAATAAAGTTTACTTCACGACATGCAAAGAAGATAATTGTACATACCATTTTTCAGTCGTAAGGCTACCGACTATAGACTTACTTATTTTACCATTTGGTAAAGCATTTTTTCACCGCTTAGGGGTAATTATTTTTGGAATAGGATCATTGTTATATGCTTTAGTGCATAAACATAGGCATTATATTACCAACGAATTTTTGGTCGCACTACTACTTTCTTTTGTGCCTATAGATCTTACTTATGAAGTTCATGACTACCCTAAAAATACCGGTTGGCTATATCGATGGGTGTTTGTTAGAGTATCCAGAATACAAACAAATAACCATCAAAAGGTAACGCGTTTGATACGTGATTTTAAACTGTCACCAAAAAAAGTATATGCTGTGCATAATGGAGTCACCATTAGTGACTTTGACATAAAGATTACACAAAAAGAAGCAAGGGAACGCTTACAGCTCAAGTTAAATGAAAAGTATATTGTATATACCGGACACTTGTACAGATGGAAAGGGGTTGATGTGCTTGCACGTGCTGCGTTACATTTGCCCGAGGCGACCGTGCTTTTTGTCGGGGGTACTGATTTAGATATTGTACGCATGAGACAAACATATCAAGAAATTCAAAATATTATTTTTTACGGACATAAACCCCATTCACAAATCCCTCTTTTCTTAAAAGCGGCAGACGTGTTGGTATTGCCAAACACAGCAAAAGAAGAAATTTCTGCACTGCACACGTCACCAATGAAAGTTTTTGAATATATGGCAAGTAAGCGACCAATTGTCGCAAGTGACATACCGTCAATCCGGGAGGTGTTAAACAACGCAAATGCTACACTGGTACCTGCTGATGAACCAGAGTTGCTTGCGCGCGCGCTGCGGCATACGTTGGCACAAGTTCCGACAGAAAAAGTTCAGCAAGCGTTTGAGGATGTCCGGATGTATACGTGGAAGAAAAGAGTGAAGAAGGTGACAAAATATTTAGAAAATGGTATGGAATAAGGTATACTGTTGGCTATGAAAATTTTAGGAATAAACCAAGTGCCAGGCATAATTGGTTGGATGCACGATAGTGCCGCTGCTATTGTTGTTGATGGAAAGATCATTGCAACAGCGGAAGAGGAACGTTTCAACAGAATCCGGCATGCAAGAGGTACCCCCAGATTGGCAATAAACTACTGTTTACAAGAAGCGGGGCTGAAAATGGCCGATCTTGATATTATTGCTATCGCCAACAATCCCTACGCACCCATAAAGTTCCTGAGAATAAATCTGCATCCAATAAATTTCATACGAGATTTTGTGAATATCATTATTTTTCGGTGGTATAAGAAAAATCTGGAAAAAGAGTCGGGGGCAAAGGTTATGTTTGTAGATCATCACCTCGCACATGCTGCAAGTGCTTTCTACTGTTCGGGGTATAATCAAGCGAACGTACTTACTATAGACGGATCCGGAGAGACGGAGAGTTTTGCTTTTTTTATTGGAGAGAACAACACCTTGAGACGTGTATGGGACATACCACTTGGGACGGTTTTTTCAAAAAAGAAGTGGAACTCAATAGGAGGTGTGTATTCACGCCTTACTACATTTTTAGGTCTTGGAACACATGCTGAAGGAAAAACGATGGGGCTGGCAAGTTATGGTACTCCAGTCTACGACTTTTCCAAAATTTTAAACGTTAAGAAACATAACGATTTTGTTATTGATCGTCGTAATATAGAAGTGATATATAAACATCTCGAAAGAAAATCAGATGACTTACCTTTTACGCAAGGACAAAAAGATCTTGCAGCCAGTTTACAGAAAGCATTGGAAGACTCAGTGGTAAATCTGGCACGAGAAGCATACAACCATACAAAAGTGAAAAACTTTGCTTTTGCTGGCGGTGTAACGCTTAATTGCAATGCAAATACACGGGTGTTACTGGAAGATTTTTGTGACCAGTTGTTTATACAACCTGCCGCAAATGACGGCGGGTTGGCACTGGGAGCAGCACTGGAACTTGCTGCAAGAAGTGGGGATAAACCAAATAGGAAACTTACTCATGCATACTATGGCCCGGGTTTTTCAAATGAATATATAGCAAAGGTCTTGAAAAATACAAAATTGCAATACGAGTATCATGAAGATATTGAGTCGGTAGTAGCAGATCTCTTGAGAGCGGGGTACATTGTTGGCTGGTTCCAGGGTAGGATGGAAATAGGACCCCGCGCGCTTGGTAATCGTTCCATTCTCGCCGATCCAACATTTGAGGGCATAAACGATAAGATTAATAAAGATGTAAAACATAGAGAAGTGTGGCGTCCTTTTGCGCCATCGGTAGCGGAAGAGGATGCCAGTCTGTATTTTGAAGGGGTAGATAAAACAGGAGAGAGTCCATTTATGCTCCATACATTTTATGTGCGGGAAGAATTTCAAGATACATTTCCCGCTATTACCCACGTGGATAGGAGTAGTCGCATTCAGACAGTGAACGAACAGCAAAACAAACGTTACCACACACTATTGAAAAAGATGAAAGAGAGGTGTGGGCACGCCATGGTATTGAACACTTCTTTCAATGACAAAGGAGAACCGATTGTATGTACTCCTCAGGATGCAATCCGTTGTTATTCATCAACAGGGATTGATGCACTTGCGATAGGTAATTATCTGTTGAAGAAAGGATGAGTAACTGATTATTTTATGACTCAGAAAAAATTAGATTTCGTTGGAGTAGGATTTCCTCGTTGTGGTACTACCTGGCTTTCTAGGTGCCTCAGGGATCACCCAGAAATTGCTTTTGCTGAGGATAAAAATGGAAATTTCACAAAAGAACCCCATTTTTTTAATCGTGATTACGAATATCAAAAGGGGTTGCCTTGGTTTTTTGAGACGTACTTTAGTCATGCACAAGAAGGGCAGTTATGTGGTGAGTACACAACCACTTATTTTGAAAATGTCACTGCTTTGCAGAGAATCAAGGAGCATTTTCCGGATGTTAAAATAATTTTACAAATACGAAATCCTTATGACCGGGCATTTTCTCACTTTTTATATAGAAAGAGAAAAGGGGGTAAACCAAAACAGTTCAAAGAACTGTTTAAAAATGATCCCCATAAAGTAGTTGAATGGGGGCATTACGAAAAATATATTAGACAGATTTTTGCACTGTTCCCGAGGGAAAATATTTTAGTGGTAAATCACGATGACCACAAGAAAGACTCGCAGAAGTACATAGAACAGGTATATTCTTTTTTAGGTGTGGATGCCATGTTTGTACCTGAGTCACTATATCAAGATATAAACCGGTCAAAAAATTTGCGATATTACTTCCCATGGTTTCAGTGGGTTTTTGCCCTACGCTATAAAGTTTTAGAGTATCAGCTAGGCAGGATTGCTGTAAAAACAATGAAAATTACAGGTATTGCGAGTATACTTATTTATCTAAGGGGAAAGAACATTAAGCCAAATGTTGACACCGATACTGAGTTTTTGTCTGACAGAGATCGAGAACGTCTCAAGGTCATATATAAGCCTAGTATTGAAGAGTTGGAAAAGTTCCTAAAAATTGATTTGACAGACTGGAAGTAATTAATAAATGAGCTTATGACAAGGGTAAAAGTAATTGCAGGACACATAATTGCCATCTTTAAAAAAGAACATTTACCGTTAAAGAAACGAGCTGCTTTATGTTTCGGGTATCTACGAGTGACAGGAAAGAGATTTTTACTTGGTAGAATTCCATTTTTAGATGGTATGACCGCCTCATTTTTAGGTTTTAAAATAAACGTAGGTCTGTTTTCTGACTTTTATTGGACTTTTGTTGAAATTTTTATTGAAGAAGATTATTACTTTGCCACCAATAATCCCCGCCCCCGTATCATAGATTGTGGTGCGAATATTGGTATCGCCACCTTGTATTTTAAGTGGTTATACCCCAAAGCGGAAATTGTGGCATTTGAAATAGAGCCTGACAACATAAAAATATATGAAAAGAATATAGAAAGTAACAAACTGAAAAATGTTACCTTGCATAAGAAAGCAGTAGGAGGTCATTCTGGTCCGGTAATACTTTACGGGAACAGGCGAGCAGGTACAATTTCCACAACACTGTTGGATGAACAGGTAAAAAAAGATCAGTCATATGAAGCGCATTGTGTGGAGGTAGACATGGTGTTACTATCTAACTATATCCACGAGAGAATTGATTTTCTAAAGATGGATATTGAAGGTGCTGAATCTGATGTTTTTGTGGATTTAAGTGAAACGGGTACACTAAAATACGTTGAAAATACCACACTTGAATTTCATAGGTTTTCGTCCGGCGAGAATAAACTGTCCACCATCACCAAAGCATTAGAAGATTACAATTTTGATATTATTTTTCCACATAATTTTAATGCCCTATCAGAAGTTAAGCGATCTTATTATAACTACATGATTCGGGCAGGGAAGCGCAAGAGGAGTAA
Organism: Patescibacteria group bacterium; assembly: GCA_015485575.1. GTDB lineage: Bacteria > Patescibacteriota > Minisyncoccia > Phycocordibacterales > UBA918 > OLB19. The sequence goes on from WFTF01000065.1 coordinate 12,117, forward strand.
GTCTTTGTAACAAACATATGAAACACATATTTCTCATAATCTCAAAGGATATTATACGACGAAACATACTCGATACTGCTTTCTGGGGTACATTTCTTGAAAAATTGCCTCAAGAGGTTAGCATCGTGCTGATTGTCGATCAGGCAAGTGTAGAATCACTCAGAAAGACACATGAAAGCGATAGAGTAAGAGTTGAAGGATACATCAAGGGAGAACATGTTGGCTTTCAAAAGCTCTTAAACTTTTTGATTCGTACCGGTATTAACTCACATAGTACTCGTACGTACCGCAACCGCGCGCTTCGTCGAGGTAAAAGTTCATATGCTGGATATGCAGCGAAAGCAATTTTAGCGAACACTCTTGGTAGGTATGCCTGGTATAAGCATGTTTTACGATCTTTGTTTACATACACTAAAGCCCCAAAGGCTGTGTATACGTTGTATGAAAAATATACACCGATTGCTGTTTTCGCCCCTTCGTTGATAGATAGCGAGTTTGATGCACAGTTTGGGCGGGTAGCAAAACAAAAGAAAGTGCGGTTACTTGGTATGGTGCGTAGTTGGGATAACTTGAATAATCACGGGGTACTTTCGGTAGTGCCTGATGTATGGTATTTTCAAAATAACTTCTTGCGGGAAATGGCGGAAGAAATACAAGATATTGTTTTATCAAAGATTGAGGTGAGAAGAGTGGGGTTGCCACACTACGATGAGTATTATGATCCAACTCATATTGTCATTGATCGTGAATCTTTTTTTAACGGTTTAGGTCTTAGTCCGGAGAAGAAACTGATTTTACTGGGAGGGTCTGATTTTTACTACAGTGAAGATACCCTACCTAAAAAACTTAATGACGCGGTGGAAAAAGGACACATCCAGAAGGAAGTGCAGATTGTTTTTCGTCCGCATCCAGCACGTTTATTTTCACTTGAAGCATATCAATTAGAAAAGCTGCCTCACGTGATTTTAAATGATGCCTTTAGTGGAAAAGAGAAGTTTAAAGATACAGATGTATTTATCAATCTGATGTATCATGCGGATATTATTATTAATATCGCATCCACTTTGTCTATTGATGCCGCAGTGTTTGACACGCCGGCAATTTGTATAAACTTTGATGATGTTGAGAAAAAACTTTCATATTATGAATCGGTACATCGTCTCTATGATCATTTCGACCATTATGAACGATTGGTCGCTACGGGTGGTGTGCGGACACCCGATAGTTTAGAACAGCTTATAGAAGATATAAATGCCTATCTTAATAATCCACAGATGGATGCAGAAGGCAGAAAGAAGATGATAGAAACATTTGTTGAACCGTTTGATGGTCGAGCAAGTGAACGTTTGGCGAACGCGATTGTCAATGATATACGACGTATAGTGCATGTACAATAAAACCTTTTTGTACATGTGGTAGTTATATCAGGAAAAGAAATTATGACTAAAGAGATGTCTCAAGAAGAAGCGAGAGAACTGTTTACTGATTTATTCGTCTTAGAACTCGCAAACAATCATTGGGGTAGTGTTGAACGAGGCAAACAAATTATTCGTGAGCACGGCGCTATTGTGAAGAAGCATGGTGTTAAAGCTGCTATCAAATTGCAATTCCGTGATACAGAAGGATTTGTGAAAAAGGAGTTTGAGGTGGATACGGTTGCCAGAGAGGGAGAAGTGGTGGAACCACCAGGATCACCTTCACGCTACGTGAAAAAAACTATTGCAACGAGGTTGCAAAAAGAAGACTTTCGGGTTTTATTTGATGAAATACGAGCACATGGCATGCTGACCATGGCAACACCCTTTGACGAGAAAACAGTACAGTGGTGTGATGATTTCGATTTGGACTTAGTCAAAATATCAAGCCATGACGCAAGTACGCACATTTTGGTTGATCATATTTTAGACTTGAAACGCCCCACAATAGTGTCAAACGGAGGCACGTGTATTGAAGATATAGACACATTGGTGCATCGTTTCAAACAGGTGAGCGTACCTCTGGCGATTAATCATTGTGTTTCTTTGTACCCCAGTGAGGACCATCATCTGGAACTCAATCAAATAGACTTTTTACGTAAACGATATCCAGACCATGTCTTGGGTTTTTCAACACACGAGTACCGAGATTGGTATGCTTCAATGATGATGTCTTATGCAAAAGGGGCCCGAACGTGGGAGCGACATATAGATATTGAAGATATGGAGGGAACTCCTGTTTCTAAGTATTGTTCATTACCACATCAAATTGACGAATGGTTTTCTGCATATAAAAAGGCAAAAATTATGTGCGGACAGGAGGCATTGCACCCCCGCAAAATTCCCGATGAAGAAAAAAAATACGTACAAAGTGTAGCTCGAGGGATATATGCATTGCGGGACTTAAGACCAGGCGATATACTTACTAAAAAAGGCTTGGGCGTTGACTATGAATTAGCAATTCCATTGCAAGAAGGTCAATATTCTGCACATGACCTCAATGAGCCCATTACTGTTCAAAATAAGGTACAAAAGGGAAATCCTGTGTTAATAAAAAATAATTATGCTTAGAGACCAGAATATAATACTAAGGACACATTGGGGATTATTGATATTTTTTTCCTCGGTGTTAACTGTTGGAGTAATTCAAATACTCAGGAGTATATTAGTGCAATTTGCAGTACCAAATATTATTGTCCTCCTTTTACTTGTAGTGGGACTAGTGTTGCTGGTATTAGGATTCTTTTTAACGAAACGTGCCCATTATGAAGTGTATCCAACACATGTGCAGGTATTTGGAGCGGTTATAAATGGTGTCCTTCTGGCGACTGCTTTAGTGATGTTGTTACTGTCAATACTCATTGCGCCTGGGACATCTTTGATGCTTATCGCACTTGCGAGTGCAATTGAATTTTTGGCAATTCGTCTATCCCAATCAAGACAACTGACTATCGCTCGTGTTTTTGCGCTGTTATTACTTATTGGTTCGATTTACATGACAGCGGTTACCTCTCTATCGTTAGCAAAGCTCGTATATATTTTTATAGGCGCACTGGTTTTAAAAGAAGTATTTGGTCGTTATACTAAAACATATTTGCTTTCGTCCTGGGTGAATAGTATTTGGCACGGAGTAGTTTTTGTCGTGCTAGGTCTCGTTGGCGGATTGATCTGGCCAGTGAACGTAGCCCTGTCCGGGGTGTTGACCTTGCCGATTTGGGTTGGCTTTGTTGCGTTGAGTATAGGTGTGACGGTTGTGCTTCTACAATTTTTGAAGAGAAAAATCATAATTGCAGTTGGATATTTACAACATAAAGTACAGTTATGGACATTATTGCTCGCCCTCGGTGCATATTGGTTTGCCGGTATAGAGGTAGTTCCAATTTTTTTATTGCTCATAGTATTGTATTCTGTATCAGAAAAAACATTATTCCCTAAAACATAATCGGTATCATATGAAAGAAGAGAAGTATACATGTATTATTGCTGCACGCTATAAGTCTTCTCGATTTGAGGGGAAACCATTACATCCCATTCATGGAAAACCCATGATTCTTTGGGTTGCTGAACATGCAAATAGAGCAAATCGTGTCAAGGAAGCTATTGTTGCCACAGATGATGAACGTATATATACCACAGTTGCTGATGCGGGATTTAAGGCCATGTATACCAGTGAAGATTGTCCGAACGGATCGGCACGAGTTGCAGAAGCTGTAAACAATTTGGATGATGAATGGGTATTTGAAATGCAGGGAGATCAACCGATGGTGACACCGGACATTATTGACGACTTCATTGAACGATCGGTTGCAGCAATTAAAAAAACTAACGATATACGGGTCATTATTCCATTCTCAGAAGCAACTCCAGAACATACTGCGTCACCCGATGTGGTAAAAGTCGTGGTAACAAAATCAAATCGCTTAGCATTTCAAACTCGTTTGCCGATTGAAACAGGGTATAGAACTCTTGGATTATATTTCTGGCATCGTGACGCATTGAACACCTTTGTAAGTAGTGACCGTTCCCCTGTAGAAATAGCAGAAGATAGCCATCCGATTCGCCTCTATATGAATGATATATATGTACATGGAATTAAGATTCAAGATACATCATGGGTTGAAGTAGACCGCCCTCATCAAATTCAAGAGGTGGAGGAAGCAATGGAAAAACGTGGAATTGTGTAAATTATACAAGTCAGTAGGAATGAGAAACAGTTAACCTTCCGATTGCTATCAGGTAAATTTCTAAATGGAGGTAGACTGTTAATATATTCCTATCTAAGGAGGTTGCACATGCATAAAGATAAAAAATATCCTTGGCAAATGTTTGCCGCAGGGGAAGGTGCGTTGAAGACAGTACATTTCTTCTTGTATAAATGGGGGATGATTGGGGTTACCAATGCTGCACCACTCGCGTTCTTGTGGACAACTGTGGTTGGTACGATTCAAACCATAGTTGGCATTGTTCGATCGCAGTCATCTGGTAAAACACTGATCATATCTACAAGACATGTTGCGGGGGCAAGTTTGTTTGGGACAGTGGCGACATACATGACAGTATTGCCTGCATGGCTTTCAAGTTATGATGAAATTGGTCCATCGATTTTTCCGTTTATGACTGCTGTGGGTATCCTTCCGGGGTTGCTCTTTGATTTTCAGGAAGGACAGAGGCGCAATCCGTTTCGTGCAGTACTTGGTATTGGGGTGTTTTTGGTAGGTGTTGGAGCGTACTTTGACTTCAATTTTTCCTCCTCATTTGTCTCTTGGCAAATGGTGTTAGCGTTTACGTTTGCAGTGGCTGCAGCGATCAATGAGCAGATTGCACGACGTACTGGATTAGGAGCAGTTGATCCATTTATAATGCAGTTTTGGGTTGGTATGTCTACGGTCATCACCTGTCTGCTATTCATCGGTGGATTATTTGGTCTTGGACTTATGTCACTGCACACTATTTTTTCAATCACTGTATTCTACTGGGGACTCTTTGTCCTTTTTGGTGTCTTGATCGTCCCCTCCATCTTTTGCAAGGTCACCGCGTATGAAGAAGGGAGGGGAGAGGGCAGTATTGTGTCCAAGAAGGTGGTAATGTTAGGTGTCCTTCTCACCCTTTCACTATTGGTGGAATGGTTATTCTTCGGGATTGATAGAAACCTTTGGACGACATTGTTGTTCTTGGGTTCTACAGTCCTGAGTTACAAATTGCTTGATGTGACAAAATAACATCATCCCCGCAGGCATGTGTCTGCGGGGGTTTTAAGTCACCTTACGTACCTAAAATTTTGTATAATATAATAGTTACTGGTATGAAATGAGGTGCATCCTCTGTAAGAGGTGAGTGGGGGAAAAGTATAAATATGATGATATGATTGCAGATTTTAATCCAGACACCATAAAGGCAGTCGTATTTGATGTTGATGATACGATTACACGAGGTACCATCGCCATAAAAGCAGAGGCATGGGATGTGCTTTTTCCTAATAAGCAGGAATTGGTTCGCGAAGCAAGAGAGTTGTATGAGTATACGGGAAAAGGTGATCGATATAACATTATCGCGCATATTATTGGAGCACCTCAGGATAATTGTTTTGACAACGAAGCAGTACAACAATGGGCGCAGCGCTTTGAAGCAACAGTGCAGAAAAACGTGCGAGATAATGGCATACACCAAGACGACCTTCATGCGCTTGAGTATGTACATCAAATATTTCCGGAAGCAATGTATGTGCTTTCCGTTACCCCTCAAAAATCTGTAGAGGAAAATATACAGTTTTTTGCAACACAGTACCCTAGTATGCAAAATATGTTTGTACGTATTATAGGGACTCCTTTGGTGGAGGGTAAGGCAGGTGCACTACGTGATATTGCAAAAGAAAATAACTGTAATCCCGGTACGTTGGTGGTGATTGGGGATGGAAATAGTGACTACCAAGGGGCATATGATGCGGGTACTCAGTTTATTGGTGTTAATCCAAATGATCGGGCAGACAAGTGGCCTCAGGAGAATTTTCCTAAAGTGCCGAATATTTCACATATACTCGAGCTACTATAATGTGTGGCTGATTGTAAGTTGCCATAGAACTGGTATCTCGGATCGATTTATATGTAAATTATACAAAACAGGAGAAGATAAAAGTAAAGTTGTGGCACTGCTTATAGAAAACTCAAATGACATGATTGGCACAAGGTAGAAAGAGAATGCAGGGTTACAAAGGAAACTGTCACAAATGATCGGGACTCTTCAGAACATGTATGTCATACCCTTTTCTTTTTATTAAATGTACGTAGAAGTAGTGACAAAGTAAAATATGAATGTGAGTTGAATTACTTTATGTCGTTGGATGTGAAATAATGATACTTACTCTTGTGGTACTTTTCCCGATTGATGATTGGTTTTCTGTAACGTTTTCGTGGCATGTTTAATCTGATTTGCTTCCCCAGAGTAGATACAATGTATATCACTTCCTCTAGAGTATGTTGTCCAGTATAATTGTTTATAGTACGAGTTTTGTACTATAAAGGAAAGACAATGGCTTATGTTATACATGATCACCCTCTTCTGTTCATGTTGAACTGTGCCCCCCAACTTTCTTTTGAAAGGTCTTGCATTATTTGTAACTTTTTGCATATGCGTGGAGCAATACGAAAAAAGAAAAAAATAGCTTATGCTATACAGAAATATGCACCTTACTGGTTTGTGCAATGGATTGTGTATTTGAAGGGTACGGGCACACTTACAACACCACATATGACAGAGGTAAAAAATAGACATTCATTGCAGTGCACTATTGCAAGGAACTCTTACGGGACTTTTTGTACACCAGATTCTTGCAAATATGACGAGCCGGTACAGTCAGTCTATAGAGGTGAACAATATGAAGCAGATACTATTGAGTACATAAGACGATTAGAGCTTCCTGGTGATATCGTTCATGCTGGGGCATATTTTGGAGATACTTTACCAGCTCTAGCGACATGTATTGAAGCAGGGGCACATATTTGGGCGTTTGAACCCAATATAGAAAGTTACAGGTGTGCAAAGATTACATTATTACTAAATGATCTCAACATGGTCACATTGCAAAATATAGGTCTGGGAAATAAAAATGAAACTGCATTTTTACAAACTTACTCCAGTACAGATAGCAAGATTGTAACTTTGGGGGGAGCTTCGTGCATCTTAGATGCTCCAACAGACAATACACAAGAAGTACAAATTAAGAAACTCGATGATATACTACCTATGGATAGATGTATTTCACTGCTACATTTAGACGTTGAAGGTTTTGAGTCAGATGTGCTCGCAGGAGCAAGAGAAGTTATTAAAAAGTGGAAACCTATAATTATTGTTGAGGTAAACAATGATGAAATATACAGCACAATGGAGAAAATAGGGTATGTTTTTGAGGTTGGTCTGGAGCCTCGAAAATGGAGAGATGGTTATAGGAATGCAGTGTTCAAGAAAAAGAAAAAATAATCCCCGATCTATAAAACGGGGATGGTAGTTGAGTGCTACTGTTATATTTTACTTTTCAGTACCTGAGCAATTGCACTCACAGGATCCTTTGCGACCGGAAGGGGAATAATCCGTTCACTGTGCCAGAAAGGATGCGTTCCCAAAAAGGGAAGTGCGTGTCCGTTTTGCAACAGTGCAGTTTGTGTAGCCCATACCACAGGATCTTGGTCCTGGGGTGGGACGAGCCCTACCGGAACTCCTGCTGCTGCGGCCTGTAGCGCCATAGTACTGTTCCAATCACAAACGAACAGCCCGTGCTGACCCAGTGCCATTTGCTCGATGGGACCGTAGTCTCTGTTTGCATCGGCAAGTGGTATGGCTTGCATGTCTGCAAGTATCGATTCCACTTCTGCAAATGCTTCCGGTGGAAGCTTTGGATGCGTTCGTGCAAAAATGACGATATTTTCATGCTGCCGTATTGCAGTTTGGAGCGTTTGCAGCATGCGCATGCATCCTTCAGCATCTCCAGGCATTGCAACTGAAAGCACCGTCTCATCATTTTCGATGAAGGGCTCAAACCTATCATCAGGTGTCGCAGCAATTTGTTTTGCTGCGACACTTACCGCAGGCAGCCCCGTTTCCTGGACGTCGTATCCAGCCACAGGCAGCCCTACAATGGTCAGGTTTTCCCATGTGGACCATTGCTGGAACCGCCGGTCACTGACTAGTGCATTTTCCGAAATCAGTACAACAGACACTGTTGCCGGAAGAATCTCTGGGTTTTCCATGGTCCATGTCGGCAAACACGTCAATAGTACATCTTGTGTTGTGACGGTATCGACGATAGACATGCCACTGATGTCCACTTCACCGGAATCAATTTTACCTTTTGCAACTCCTGAGTTAACGAGTACCGCAACCCCATACCCTTCACCATGAAGCTTTCGTGCAACAGGCAGTGCGTTTTGAATGCATCCCATGTCTTGCAGGGAGCATACAATTCGTTTTGAGTTCTGTGTGGGCATCTTGCCCTCCTTTCTGGTGAACGTAAACTATAGACGATATCAAAGCCCCGTCTTTTTCTGCGGGCAAGCCTACCATTTTTACTAAATAATGCAACTGTTTTTTTTGATCACTTCATTATTTTTAGGAGGTCTGCGTAGTGCCCATCATCTTCCCATTCCTTCACTTTTTTAGGTGGGTAGGTATAGTGAGGATTGTTTTTTGCCACTATATACAAATGTGGCATCAGAGGACTTATGATACGATCTAGAGCAGGGACAGGGAGAAAAAAAGAGCGATTATCTATTACATCCCAGCCAGCCCGCTCAATAGTTAACTGGAATGTTTTTTTTGTAAAGAAGTTGATATGTGGAGATGCAAGCGATCCTCGGAATTTTTTAATTTTCATTAAAGGCTCAATCTTGGGAACCATGGGCACTCCTAATATCAGTAACGTGTCGTCCTTGGCAAATTGTTTTAAGTGTACCAAGAACGCATGTGGAGATAAGAGGTGCTCAAAGAGGTTATTCGCCCAAAAGGCATCAAAATTTTCTGTTGATGCTATGGTTTGATGAAGTAATTCAACATTTCCAGCTCTTAAGTCGATATGATGGCTCTCTCCGTATGCTACCTCAGCAGGTGTGGTTGTTATACCGACACTGTCTTTACCAAAACGTTGCATATACTCTCCATAACCACACCCCAGGTCTAACACTCTTTTTTCTTTTAACCCCAAGGTCTCTGCTATGTTTCTAAATGTACGTGATGCTATTACATCCTTAAATCTTTTTTGTATTCTCCAGGCCTCTGAGTTCATAGTAGTTGGTAGTGTAATGTTCCCATGTTTAGCAATATGATTATGATTACCGTACTTGAGTGATAACATAAACTCTGAAAATGTGTGTGTGGAAAGTTGGTTGTGTAACATGACATACAGACATCTTTAGTCTGAAAGGTTAATTGTCGGTTCAGATTATGGTCACACACCCTTCCCTTAAAAAGGTTACCCTTTGCACCATAGGATGGATTGTATCATATCATATCCTCAATTTTTACAGTTTAATTATATGTAGACTGTTCTGTGTACTTCGGTTATATTGTTTGCATTAGTGAGAGTTATGTTATGTTGCTTGATACGTTACATATTGCAGAATCCTTCATGAACTACCCCGATGATAAGCATACGGGGTATCGGCGTTGGACTAGGTAGTAAAGAGTGAATCTTGTGTAGGGGCGGAGTGTGGTTGTTTATAGCCAGGTAATCCTTGGTGAGATATTTCGTAAGAAAGCATATTATCCACTATCGTAAGTCGTCCCTACATTGTTCAGCTGTGCATTGATAACTTACGGGTACGCAGAAATAGTGTATATTTCTGTACATAGCATAAGTATTTTGTAATTTATAGTATGAGAAAAGTTCTATTTGTTCTTTTGTGTTTACTTCTAGGGAATACTGTTTCTGCCCAGGAGATGTACACTTTGCGAATCCAGCCAGGACCAGATGAGGGGAAGGATACGTATTATGGAGTAGGTTCAGTTGGCGGCCGTCAGGGAAGGCCTGACGCGAACCATTTGCGAATCGGGGGGTGGGGAGATGAGTGGTTTAGTTTTTTGGAATTTCCCTTATTTGATATACCCGAGGGTGTCAACATACAAAAAGCAACGCTAAATTTATACAATTATAGAAGTGACAGTAATCCAAATGCAGGTGCTGTTAGCAGGGTCACTCAGTATTGGAATGAGTCTGATCCATCTGCAACGTTTCAACCAACTTCTGTACGTCTTGGGACAGGATGGTCACCTGTGGCTGATGATAGCTGGTGGACTGTAGACGTATCTGACACGGTTCAAGGCTGGGTGAATGGAGTATATCCCAACTATGGTTTTATGCTTCAAGGGAGGTATACCAACAACAACCATGTAAAAGGTTTTTATTCCTCTGACTATATGGAGGATCCGAGTTTGAGGCCGTATTTGGAAATTACATATACACTGTCAGACAAACAAAATGAGGTTGATCCCTTGGTGTTACAGTATGCGCCAAAGTTGGCGTTACATGAAAATGAAAACTACTTACCTATGGATACCATGAAGTTTGTAGAGGCGAGTTCACTTTGGACGAGGGATGGATTTGATACACTCCTGTACAGTGTGGAGAATCTAACACCGAATATGTTCCGGAACATTGTGGAGAATGGGTCAACTGAAAAATACTTCCTGTCCTTCAGTAGTCCCGAAGATGCGAAGATTGACCTTATATCTGCCAGGAGTACATATGATGCATTGAATGCAGAACCGACCATTTACTATGCGAAAAGAGATGATGGCAATTACACGGTATTGCAATATTGGTTTTTTTATGCAATGAACAATTGGAAAGAACAAGGAGGACTCAATGACCATGAAGGTGACTGGGAATCTGTGTTTGTGTTTCTGGATAGGGATACAAAAGATCCAAAGTATGTCGCATATTCTGCCCATCATAACGATGGGGATCCAACGCTGAATATTACACAGTACGATTCAGTACGGAGAGAGTGGGAAAGTAATGAGGTAGTTAAGGAAGATGGCAGACCAGTGTCATTTGTCGCATTGGGATCACATGCTAATTACCCAAATAATAATGGAGGAGTACATCGTGTGTTCACGAAAACAGACCGTACGTCCACACAGGGGACAATGCTTGATACAGTGAATTTGTTATCTGGAAATGAGTTGACGGAAAGTACGCCATTCTGGATGCAATATGAAGGTCAGTGGGGTACCGATAAAGTAGATATTAAGGATGGTAAAAGTGGACCAAAAGGTCCACTGTATAGCACAGTGGGAGGTACAGTGCGGTTTTTGAATCCTGTTGCATGGGCGGGGATAGATAAAATTGCACGGTATACTTTCGGTCTTGAAGATGAACTTATATCCTTTCCTGAGCAAGGAGTTTCACTACAGTTTGTTGGAGCTCTCCCAGTTGGAGGATATATAAAAATAGACCCGCATGATGAAGTAATCTCCTTTGGGGCATTGCCAGATCAGACAACACTTTTACCAAGATTTTGGGACCTAACTTCGGACTTGGAGAATGGGGAGTTCCAGGCAGAGGTGACGTTTGAATTTGATAGGACTGAGGTGAGTGCTCAAGGGGGAGATGTGCGTACTTTGGAAATATACTACTACGATCCAACGGTAGAAATCTGGAAAGTGCAAGATACGCTATTGGATATGGAAGAATCAACGGTTTCTTTCCAAACTGATCACTTTTCTCGATATGCAGTAGGGTTTACGAATCCGGAAGTATTTGTGGAAAACTTGTTTAGTCGACTTATGGCAATTATCAATGAAACTGCATTACAGCGACCGTTTAAGAAGGCGTTGTTACAGTTGGTGCGCACCACTGAGCGTGTGTGGGGTCTGCAATATCCGAACGCAGGAAAGGTTAAACTACGTTTGTTGAAGCCTCTGGAAAGAACTATAGACAGATATGCGGAGAGAGGGTGGATTAATCCTCAGCAACAAAAGAAGATGCAAGATATCTTAGGTAGGTTGCGGTTGATGGTGCGGTAGGTACTATATTGATAAAACGCACGGTGCGCGAAGCGTGCCGTGCGTTGGTTGACACAAGTGTATTCTTTCATTTTCTTATTTTTTGGGTGCAGGATTTTTGTCAGAGCATGGTACTATTTTCCTCATATGAAAGATATATTGAAGACTGTGGTTGTCGGAGGTTTGTTCCTCGTACTTTTCTTGCCACTGTATGTCGAAAATGATTTTTTCTTCCCATTTATTACCGGTAAAAATTTTGCTTTTAGAATAATTGTTGAGGTCGTGTTTGCAGCATGGGTACTGTTGGCGCTCTTGGACGTACGGTATCGTCCAAAGTTTTCTTGGTTGCTGCCCACCTTTGCCGCACTACTTATCGTCATGTTTTTTGCAAATTTGTTTGGTCAGTATCCGACAAAAAGTTTTTGGAGTAATTTTGAACGCATGGACGGATATGTCACACTGGTGCATGTATTTCTTTTCACCTTTGTGTTGGGAAGTGTACTGACCACCAAGAAACTCTGGTCGTATTTCCTCCATACTTCCGTGGTTGTGGCGTTGCTTGTGGCACTGTATGGACTTGGTCAGCAGTCGGGCGTGTTTACGGGCGGGAGAGATCGCGTTGATTCTCGTTTGGGGAATGCCGCATACATGGCAGTGTATATGCTCTTCAATATATTCTTCGTCGCTTTCCTTACGTTGCGTAGCAAGGTAACCGCACACAGGGTGCTGTATGTGGTGGTGGGCGCGATTTTGGCATACACACTGTTGCAAACAGGGACTCGCGGTACCTTTCTGGGGTTTGTCGGCGGGTCGGCAACTGCGATTGCATACATAGCACTTTTTGGTAAGAAGGTGCCACAACTGCGCAAATACGCTGTTGGTGGCCTTTTTGCACTAACGGTTTTAGTGTTGGTGTTTATGGGTATTCGGGACACTGACTATATTTCTCAAGGACCACTGAAGCGTATTGCAAGTATTGATCTACAGCGTGACCTAGCGGTTCGTACCACCATTTGGGGTATGGCGTGGGAAGGGGTACAGGAGCGCCCTCTACTTGGTTGGGGACAGGGAAACTTCAACTATGTGTTTAATGAGAAATATAGGCCGGAGCTGTATGCACAGGAGCAGTGGTTTGATCGTGTACATAATATTGTATTTGATTGGTTGATTGCGGGAGGATTTTTGGGGCTGATTGCCTATTTCTCCATTATGGCGGCACTGTTGTACTACTTACTGATTCAGCCAGTATTTCAGAAAAAAGAATCTCCTTTTTCTGTGTTGGAGCGCGCGGTTCTACTTGGCTTGGTGGTCGGCTATTTAATGCATAACCTTGTGGTATTTGACAATATCATCAGCTACATCTTTTACGGCACCTTGCTTGCATTGGTACACTCACGTGTTGCTAAGCCGATTCCTGCAGTTCAAGCATTTCAAATCCAACCACAAATGGTGACGCAGTTTGTGGCACCTATTGTAATTATCATCACCGGCTTTACCGTGTACTTTGTGAATGTACCGGGCATTAAAGCTGCCGGGGACATGATTGATGCACTGACCGCACCGACGGTCAAGGGGCGACTGCAGGAGTTCCACAATGCTCTGGCGACAAACTCGTTTGGCAGACAAGAAGTGGTTGAACAGCTGGCACAACAAGCTATGAATATTGCACGCAATCCGAATTTACCTCCTGATGAAAGGCAGCTCATTGTCCAACGTGCGGAACTTGAACTGTTGAAATTGGCGGATGAGAAGCCCGGAGATGCACGTATTCACAATTTCATCGCTTCCTTCTACCGGTCTATTGGTGCGGTGGACAAAGCGCGGGAGCAGGCTGCTATAGCAGTGTCTCTGTCACCCAACAAGCCATCTCTGATCATGGAGCAGGGGATTGTAGAGCTGCAGGCAAATCGACCCGAGGAGGCGTTGTCATACCTGAAAAAGGCATTTGAACTTGAGGAACGAAATACGCAAGCACGTGTATTGTATGCAGCGGTGCTTGCACAAAACGGTGAGTTGGAAAAGGCAAAAGAGCTTATCGGTGACAAGTATAAAGAGCAGTTTGCAATGAGTGATTATGCATTATCGGTTATAGAAGCAACGAATGATCTGCCTTATCTCGCTGAGCTCTTTGAGGTTCGTATTGTGCAACAACCGAGCAATGCACAACATCGTGCCAGTCTTGCGTTTATTTACTATCAGCTTGGTGACACACAGCGTGCAATTGAGGTACTCGAGCAAGCGGCAGAAGATATACCCGCTTTTGCCTCCGTTGCGAACTGCTATGTCGCCAACTTGGAATCAGGAAATGATCCGGCAGAGTCATGTGAGCAGCAGTAAGTACCATGGGAGTACTGCAACACAACAAACCATTGCATAACCTGACTACACTTAAGGTGGGGGGAGCTGCGGATAAATTTTGGGAGGTGGAGACGGAAAAGGAGCTTGATGAAGCTGTCGGGTACGCACAGTCTCACAGTCTACCGATTACTGTTCTGGGTGGCGGGTCCAATGTGCTCATTTCAGATAACGGCATACGGGGGCTGACTATTCATATGGGGATACAGGGGGTATCTCTTACGATACAGGATCAACAGGTATTGGTTACCGCAGCCGCTGGAGTGGTGTTCGATGACTTGATTGCCGAGATGGTGGCGAAAGGGTACTGGGGATTGGAGAATCTCTCACACATCCCCGGTACCGTTGGGGCAACTCCGGTACAAAATGTGGGGGCATATGGGGTTGAGGTGAAAGATCTCATTGAAACGGTCCGAGTGTACAACATTCCTGCGCGTAAGTTTGAGATACTCACAAACGAAGAGTGTTGCTTTGGGTATCGTGATTCTGTTTTCAAAACTGAGGAAGGGTCACGGTATATTGTTACCGAGGTGTCGTATCGGTTATCACGTATTGCTAATCCTGTGTTGGAATATGCGGATTTGCAAGAGCGCTTTACATCCGTGGAAGATATGTCTGTGGAAGAAGTACGTGATGCAATTATCGCCATTCGTGCCAAGAAGTTTCCCGATTGGCATCAGGTAGGTACAGCCGGATCATTTTTTAAAAATCCGATCATAGCGCGCGGAAAGTTCGCAGAACTTTCCGCGCGCTACCCGGGATTGCCCGGCTATCCGGTAAATGCGGGACAAGTAAAAATACCGCTTGCATGGATATTTGATAAGGTTTTACATCTGAAAGAAGCTGAGGGTAACACAATCGGGCAGTATGAAGGGCAGGCACTGGTGTTAGTGCATCGAGGCGCTGCTACTGCGGATGATATCGCTACATATGCAAATGATCTTGTAGAGAAAGTAGCTCATGAAACCGGAATAGAGATTGAGTGGGAAGTGACCCGTATCGGTTTTTGATGACGTAACAGTTTTCTTTGTGATGAGATGCAGTGCTCTCATATAATGATATGTATGGAAGAAGGGTGCGTGTGTCTATGTTATCTACACACATACTCTTGTGTTTGCGATATGACAGCGTGATAATTGCGGGAGCAGACGTCTCTTCCTCGGAAACGGTTCTTTGTTTGAGAAGTCAGCGGCAGAACACATTATTTACTAATTTTTTATCATACTACATATGCCAGCAAAAAAGAAAACAGCTCGAAAAGTATCTGCAAAGAAAAAGCGCACCACTAAGAAGGTGGCTCGCAAGACGGTCAAAAAATCAGCAAAAAAGGTGACCAAGCGGACAGTTGCCAAGAAGCAGACAAAGAAGACTGTCGCGAGAAAGAAAGCGACAAAAAAAGCTGCGCGCAAAACGGTACGTAAGGCGGCAAAAAAGAAGACGACACGTCGAAAGAAGAAATAAAGTACATACTTATTTCTTGCAAAAACCGCTCTCTGTAGCGGTTTTTGTATATGCACACACCTGTTTCCAGAGTGGTATTCATGGTATGATAGCCACACTATGTCATTTTTAGACCGTTTTTTTGGTCCTTCTTATGAGAAGGAGTTGAAGTCCATCCAGGGCATTGTTGATGCAATTAACAATCAGGAAACAACAATTGCCGACCTAAGCGACAAACAATTGCAGGAGACCGCTGATGTTTTTAAGGAACGATATGCGCAGGGAGAATTGCTGGACGACTTACTGGTGGAGATAGCTGCTCGTACCCGTGAAGCGGCCAAGCGTACGGTTGGGTTACGGCACTATGATGTGCAGCTCATTGGTGGCATTTTACTCCATAAAGGAAAGATTACTGAAATGCGTACCGGTGAAGGAAAGACACTGGTTGCCACAATCCCCGCCTCACTCAATGCACTTACCGGTGCGGGAGTACATGTGATTACCGTCAACGACTATCTGGCACGACGAGATGCGGTGTGGATGGGACAAGTGTACGCCGCACTGGGTCTAACGGTTGGTGTCATCAATCACGAGACATCGTATTTGTATGATCCGGGACACACAGAGGTGGATGCAGAGCGAGATGAGGCAGGTTCGTATAAGGTATTTTATGAATTTTTGCGACCATGTACCCGGCAAGAGGCGTACGCCGCTGACATCACTTATGGGACCAACAATGAATTCGGGTTTGACTACTTGCGTGACAATATAGAGTTCGAGAAGGACAGACTGCGTCAGCGAGGGCACGCATACGCCATTGTGGATGAGATTGACTCCATTTTGATTGATGAAGCCCGCACTCCGCTTATTATTTCAGCTCCCGCAGATGCAGGGGAAGATTTGTATGTGACGTTTGCAAACATAGCTCGCCAGCTGAAGGAAGGGGAACACTACGAGCTTGACGAGAAGTTGAAAGCGGCAACGTTGACCGATGCGGGTATAGAAGCAGCGGAGAAGATGTTGGGTATTGAAAATATCTATACTGATGCGGGTATTAAGTATGTGCATCACTTGGAAACTGCCGTGCGAGCAAAGGGTTTATATAGGCGCGACAAAGAATATGTAGTACGAGATGGTGAGGTGGTGATTGTCGATGAGTTCACCGGCCGCTTACAGCCCGGTCGTCGTTGGAGTGATGGGCTACATCAAGCTGTTGAAGCAAAAGAGGGGGTGGCGATACAAAAAGAGTCCCGCACCTATGCGTCCATTACATATCAGAATTACTTTAAGCTCTACGACAAACTGTCGGGCATGACCGGAACCGCACTGACTTCGCAGGAGGAGTTTTATTCGGTGTATGGATTGGATGTGGTACCTGTGCCAACACATAAACCGGTACGACGTATTGATCACAATGACCTCATTTTCCAGACAGTGAAAGGGAAACACGAAGCGGTAATACGGAAAGTGAAAGAACTTCATGAAAAAGGGCAGCCGGTCCTCATTGGCACCGCTTCAATTGAAACCAATGAAGAACTGTCTGTCGCGTTGACCAAGGCGGGTGTGGAACATACCATGCTCAACGCCAAGAACCATGAGCGTGAAGGAGAGATTATTGCGGATGCCGGTAAAAAGGGTAAGGTGACTTTGGCAACAAACATGGCGGGACGCGGGGTTGATATCAAACTGGGAGGAGCTGATGCGACCGAAGAAGAGACACAGGAAGTGCTTGATCTTGGTGGATTATTTGTTCTGGGAACTGAACGGCATGAGGCGCGCCGCATTGACAATCAGTTGCGTGGGCGTGCCGGACGGCAAGGAGACCCCGGGGAAACTCTGTTTATGGTGTCTATGGAAGATCAGCTCATGCGCGTTTTTGGAGGGGAGCGAATTAAAAAGCTGATGGGTACGTTCCGTATCCCCGAAGACCAGCCGATTGAAAACAGGATGATTACCAAGCAGTTGGAGACTGCGCAGTCGCGTATTGAAGGGTTCCACTTTGATGCCCGCAAGCAGGTACTGGCATACGACAACGTACTCAATCAACAGAGGCAAGTGGTATACAGCAGACGCCACAAGCTCCTGGTAGGAGTTCAGGAAGAGATTGATGCGGTCTTACAAGAAGTGATAGAAGCTGTACCTGAAATAGAGAAGGTTATTGAAGCGAAAAAACAAGAATTTTCCGCAGAAGAATGGAATGAGCTATTTCGCAGACTTGCACTACAGATGATAGATATACTTTGGGTGGAGCATCTTGAGGTGATGCAGTACACACGTTCAAGTGTGAGTCTGCGTGCGTATGGACAGCGTGATCCGTTGATTGAATACAGGAAAGAAGGAACACGACTGTTTAAGGAGATGGAAGAAGCTTTGGCACATCGTATTGCGGAGGTGTTACCACGCTTGCAACCGGAAGCGCTCCAAAAAGAAGAAGAAGCGCTGAAGAAAGCACGTGAAGCGGCACAGCGTGCCGGAGGCAGTCAATCCGAATCGCAACAAAAGAAACGCCAACCGAAGGTTACCGGAAAAACATACGGCAGAAATGAAATGGTTACCATTACCAATGGAAATGAAGAAAAGCAGTTGAAGTACAAAAAAGCTGAACCACTTCTTGAGAGCGGACAGTGGAAACTTAAATAGGGACGGTATAACAAAATGCGCCCAACTGTACAGTTGGGCGCATTTTGTTATCATAGGCAATATGGTTTCCATTATAACGAAGGTGTTCATCACCGCATTGGCGCTTGTTATTACCGCGTACATCATTCCCGGAATGCGCATTGAGAGCATGCAGGCAGCGCTGCTTGGAGCGCTCATCTTGGGTCTGCTCAACGTACTGGTAAAGCCAGTGTTGATTGCATTGACGCTACCCATTACTATTGTGACACTGGGACTGTTTTTATTTGTCATCAACGCAGCTTTACTCATTCTCGCGGCTTCTCCCGTAGAAGGTTTTGTTATAGACAGCTTCCTCTGGGCGCTGTTGGCTTCAGTGAGTGTAAGTGTAGTAAGTGCCTTATTAAATAGATTTATCAATTAGCATGAAGTAAACGATATAACTAGAAAAAACTAGTTATATCACTTGTGTCGGGAGGACTATGAGTATGGCAGGCACTTGTGTTTGGTAAGTGAAATGATTGATGGTTCACTTATTTGGTATGTACACAAGCGTCGTTTTTACGGTACTGCAAGCGCGTGACAAAGCCGTATGAATATGGTTTAGTATGGGTTCTAATCTTTTCTGTAGAAATATACATGTTTGTTGATGAATTGGAAGTATACGCAAAGGCAGGTGATGGTGGTGATGGTGTTGTGCGCTGGAACCGCATGAAGTTTCGCCCCAAAGGAGGTCCTGCCGGCGGTAATGGTGGAAATGGCGGAGATGTGTATCTGCGGGCCGTTCGTGATCTCAATCGGCTAGCAAAATACACCGGTGCTAAAAAATTTATTGCCAAAGATGGTGAACCCGGACGTTCACAAAGTCAGTGGGGAAAGGGAAGTAAGGATATCTATATTGAAGTCCCTGTGGGTTCGGTGGTGACTGATTTAGATAGAGATAGGATGTATGAATTGCATACCGAAGGGGAGAGGGTACGTATTTTGCGTGGTGGTCGCGGTGGTTTGGGGAATGAACACTTTAAGTCTTCTATAAATCGCAGTCCAGAGGAGAGTACGAAAGGAAAGCCGGGTGAGGAGGGACGCTTTCGTATTGTACTATCGTTGTATGCCGACGTGGGTCTTATCGGGTTACCAAATGCGGGCAAGTCCACACTCCTAAACGCCTTCACCAACGCATCCTCGCAGGTGGGCGCGTATGCATTTACCACCCTTGAGCCGCACTTGGGGGATTTGTACGGATACGTGTTGGCGGATATCCCCGGACTCATTGAAGGTGCCTCTGAAGGGAGGGGGTTGGGGCATAGATTTTTGCGACATATACAGAAAACGAAGATGCTCCTGCACCTCGTTTCACTTGAGGTGGATAATCCGTTTGATGCATATCTGAAGGTACGAAAAGAGTTAGCAAAATTTGATAAACAGTTGACCCAAAAAGAAGAGTGGATTGTATTAACGAAAAAAGACCTTGTAAATCAAGCTAAAATTGAGGCGGTACAAAAAGAGTTTGACAAAATCAAAAAACATGTGTTTGTAATATCTCAAAATGATTGTGAAAGTATAAAAAAATTGCGTGACGTATTGGTGCGATATTTAGAAAGTGCCACAACATAATCTCGTGCAGCGAGATATATGGTAGTATGTGAACTGTATGAATGGATATAAAACAACAGTCGGCATCGAAGTGCATGCTGAACTAAAGACAAAAAGTAAAATGTTCTGCGGATGCAAAAATGATCCGCATGCGGCAGAGGAAAATACACATGTATGTCCGGTATGCATGGCACATCCGGGAACGCTGCCTACCGTAAATAAGGAAGCGGTACATCTGCTTATGCAAATTGGAACTGCGGTAGGAGGTGAACTTGCCGACTACAGCGAGTTTGACAGAAAAAACTATTTTTATCCGGATATCCCAAAAGCGTATCAGATAAGCCAGTATCAATTTCCTTTTGTCAGAGGGGGCTCACTTGCAGGTGTGGCACTCACCCGTATTCATTTAGAGGAAGACACTGCACGCAGTCAGCATGATGATGTACGCAATGTAAGTTATGTGGACTACAATCGAGCAGGTGTACCTTTGATGGAATTGGTTACCGAACCGGTGATACATGATCCGGAAACAGCCGGCAGGTTTGCCCGTGAGTTGCAGTTACTGCTTCGGACGCTCGGTGCCTCTGACGCAAATATGGAACGTGGGGAGATGCGAGTTGAGGCAAATATATCCGTTAGTAAAACTGATACCCTGGGCACTAAGGTTGAGGTGAAGAATCTTAATTCCTTCAAGGCGATGGAATCTGCGATTGCATACGAGGTTCAGCGACATATTCAACTGCTGGAAGCGGGAGAAGAGATAGTACAGGAGACACGCGGATGGGATGAAAACAGAGGTAGAACTTTTAGCCAGAGGGTTAAGGAATCTGCAGATGATTATCGGTATTTCCCCGATCCGGATATCCCGAAGTTTAAGCGGTCGGAGATAGCCGAATTCTCAAATAATCGTCTATCCGAGATATCGGCAGAAACACCTGAAAACAAAAGAGTATTTTACCGAGATATCGGGTTGCCTGATGAACATATAGAAGTCATTATTGCTGATCCGCAGCGAGATACCTTCTTTCGCAAGGCAGTCGACACTTTGTCCAAAGAGAAGGAAGTGCTTACACTTGGTAACTATTTTACCACTGATGTGCTGGGATTATGTGAATCAAAAGGGGTTTCATTGGAAGATGCTCACCCACTGTGTTTTGCAAAGCTGATAGAGATGGTTGTTGCGGGGAGCATAAATTCAAGGGTTGCGAAAGATTTACTTTACGAAACTGTTTTTGCAGGTTCAGATCCTGAAAAAATGGCTAAAGATAAAGGGTTATTGCAGAAAACAAATGCAGCTGACTTGGAACCAATAGTAGTATCCATCATTGCTGAAAATACGTCTGTAGTTGAAGATTATAAGGCGGGGAAGGAAGCGGCATTGAAGTTTTTGATAGGTCAAGGTATGAAGGTGAGCAAAGGAACGGCAAATCCGCAAATGCTTGAGCAGCTTTTGAAACAACGTCTCAACTGATCCAGCCTCATCAATTGATAAGAACCGCTTGTATAGCATCTGGTTTTTGTCTTTTGTCTGGTGTATACTTTAAAGGGTATGGAGTCTGTCACTATCAATGGGAAAAAATATGTAAAAGCAAAGGAAATTGCCCGAGATCTCGGCTACACTGCAGATTATGTGGGACAGCTCTGCCGCTCGGGGAAAGTTGATGCACAGTTGGTGGGGAGGAGTTGGTATGTGCAGGAAGACTCCATTCGTGCACATAAAAGCGGACGTTACCGTAGCAATAAAAAAACAGTTCTGAGAAATGTAGAGAGGCAGTTACAGACAAAAGATATGGATAGCAAGGACAGCTACTCTGTAGCGGTCCATACCACCGCTGCACCTGTGGATACCTCCGTAGATGCACATCACTCCTTTTATAAACGTCTGCAGCGACCGACTGTACGTTACGAATCAGATGTTTCCGATTTAATTCCCGATACAAATACTGCACATAAAACCGGCAAAATCAGTGTACAGCTTGCCGATGCATATAACGTACGGGTGCGCACACAAAGCAGCGAGTATGGTTTTGATGTAACTCCACCCCCAAAACTTCGTTTTCAGGGCAGAGTACCGGTTCGGGACTGTGAAGATGCTGAAGCGCCCGGAAAGTCTCAGAAGGAGCAAGTGGAACCAACAACGAAAAAAACACAAAAAGAAAAGAAATGGTCATCCGAGACATCTGAAAAAACTAGGAAAATAAAGGTAAAACAGCGAAGAGTGTCTGCAAAAAAGAAGAAAGGTGCAGTACTGGAACATAACACAAATGGGGTAGTTGCCATGACTCGCGCAA
>WFTF01000066.1 GCA_015485575.1 Patescibacteria group bacterium
CCATGGTGCGTCGCACCATGGCTTTGTTACGCACTAGTGTTCGATGAGCTGTCCCACTCCATACTTTCCATACAAACGCTCCAACTCCTTGGATACATATTCTGAAAAGGACATTCCCGAAGCGGTTATATCACTACGGTACAGACCCAGATACGGACTATCTGCTATGCCGGTGAAGAACAGAAGCAGCGTATCGCATCCATGTTCGCAGGAAAGACGAAGGACGGGCTGGATAGCTGTCATAGATACACCCGCCGAGACATATAGTCTCCCACCACATGCACGACACGCATACACGTCCGTATTGGTATCTTGCTTTGATGTAGCAGGAACCTGCATCTGCAGTACCTCTTGACAACAGGGGCACTGGAAAGTGTGTGCACCATCTGCCACAGGAAACATGGCGCAGTTACAGCGATAACACTTGGGCGATTTTTGCATTTGATTCTCCTTTGCAAATGTGAAAGAACTTGCTGAACAAAAAAAGCAGCTTCTGTCCAGCCGTCTAGATATTTCTATGGAGTACATGAGTACCAAAAACAACTACACGGTCGGACACAAACCGACATTGCGCTTCGTTGTTTTTGTCGTACTCGTAATCATTCTCAACAATATAGCAGTACACCCGTATGTTTGCAAGCACTTACGCAAGACCACAAACAATCCCGAGATAGGCTACTTTGATCGACTCTTGTTGTGTATATCTCTATTATAGATCTAAAGTTGACGGACCAGTCCGGTGACTACGCCCCAGATGTGACACTCCTCACCTTCTCCCACTTTGATTGGGGCATACTCCTCATTTTCCGATACAAGTTCAAAATCCTGCCGCGCACTTGTTTGCTTGAGACGTTTCACCACCAACTCTCCGTTCAAAGCAGCCACGACAATACTGCCGTTTTTTGGATTTCTGCTGCGATCAATCACCAGTACATCCCCCGAAAAAATACCCGCTTCTTTCATAGAGTCCCCCTCAACCCGTACAAAAAACGTTGCGGCGGGGTTCTGCACCACCAAGTCGTGAATATCCAATGTTCGCTCTATGTGGTCATCGCCGGGTGTGGGAAAACCCGCTGCCGGGCGTGAGGCATACAGAGGTATGCTGCTGTGTGCGGTATGAGTGTGCACCGCAGACGCTTGCACCATCGCCGAGTCGGTTTTTCTACTCATAGATACGGGTATTATACACCAAACCTCTGGGTACCACACCTGACGCTCGCTAGAGTACCGTCGCTCCCGAGGTGAAGATATTATGCAATTGGAATAATCCCACCATCAAAAGCAGCAATGCTATGCTGTAGCCTATCTGCGGTATATTTTGCCTTCTGATTTCTATCAACACAGAGAGTGCGAGTGATACAAACACAAACAAGCCAATTGCAATATAGGCAAAAAACAGCACTGTCTGCGGTTGGGTAAACAACCGAGCAAACCATGAGGAAATCTGCATATCCTGTACTGGTGACACCACAGCAGGAACCGCACCGGTGGTGGTGGTCATGAGGGTAGAATAGACGGTTATCTCATTATCAGACATGTCCGTTTGTGCCACCACAGAGGAGCTTGCTTCTGTCAGCTGCGTCACCGCCTGCGTCACAGTCAGTGGAATCTGGTTAGCGGGCTGTATTTCCACAGACTCTGTTATGGAAACAGACTCGGATAACACTGCGTTTTCTTCCGTGTCCTTCGGTGTTTCACCTGCCTCTTCCAATACTTGTTGAGACACTTCAGTTGTTGCCAATTGTACTTCGGAAGATGGCGAGAATGTATCTCCACCCTCCACCGGAGACACTACTTGCGGTGATGTTGCAGCCGGGGTGCCAAAGAACTGTACGACATACAACGTCTGAAAACCTTCAAACTCGCCGGATGCCATACCGATACCTATTTCTGTAAATGCTCCGTTTAGAATGTTCGCGCGGTGTGTCGGTGAAGCCATCCATGCAGCCATGAGCTCCTTAGTGTCCGTGAAGTGGATGGCAAGATTTTCTCCGGCATTTACAAAATTATAGTTCACCTTATCAAAAAAATACCATGGGGAGACACCGCTGGGGCTAAAGTGTGCAAAATACTGGTTTTTCGCCATATCTTCCGCCTTCATTTGCGCGGCAGCATCAAGGAGCGGGTTGCGTGTCAGTTGTCCAAGCGAGCTCTCGGCGCGCGCTTCATTTACCATATCCACAATCACCGATGGGAGCACCGCACCGGTCATCCACTGGGAAGAAAGAAGCATCAATGACTGTACATTGGCAAGAGTAAAGGTAATTAAAACCAAAGCAGCCATTCCGACCATAGCGGCTGTCTGCAAACTGTGCGGGCTATAGTCATTACCCTCATGCGGTATAAAAAAGTCTTTTATTTTTTGACGCATATCCTCTTTGTATTATACCATAATTATTATGATATATCAAGCAAACCTAACCTATATGGTATGTTGCGGAACTGTTTCTCGAATCTCCATCAGTCTAGCATTACAAACAGACCACCTCCCCAACTTTGAGTTAATCCAGCTATACTACAACTTCTTTGTGTAAGATGTTAAGGGGGTACATGCACGATTTCAGGTTTGCTAAAAGTGCATCCGTTTCACTGCAGCGATCTCACCGCACACTCCGCTGCTGTCAGTATCAGTACCCGTAACACCGTACACTTCCCTCTCTATCCCCTTTACACGTTCCGCTGCTTCCTTATGTGTATACATACG
>WFTF01000067.1 GCA_015485575.1 Patescibacteria group bacterium
CTCTTCAACTGGACTGGATAAAAAAGCCCCTGCGGGCTTTTTTATCCGCTCCGAACGAGAGTGAGGACGCCCGATGTGAGGAGCTGGCGACGAACCAGGGCGAGGTGGGACGCATATAATTACCATCACCCTGTGCCACAGAGTATTGTCTTTGTTACTGCGTCCCTGCGGGCTTTTTTATCCGCTCCGAACGAGAGTGAGGACGCCCGATGTGAACGGGGCGAACTTCCTATTGATATATATCCTGAAAAATAGAGACTATGGTTTGTTTCGATATATCGAAACATAGCAAACACTACTTGAGAGACACAACACCAATTTACTTACTTTGTGAGTGTTGATGACTGACCATCGTGCAAACTCTGAGTCAATGAACATACCATGGTATGTTCATTGGATAATGCCCTTTCCGTAGTTCAATGTATCGAAATACAACTGTGCCCTCAATAATAGAGACCGTTGTTTGTTTCGATATATCGAACTATACCTACTATTCTCTGAGGAAGTAGTATGGAGGGGTTCTGACTGTGGGTAAATACTCTCTTGAAATTGTCTTCGTGCCATTATAATGATGGGGTATGTCCTTTTTACAGAGACTTAAAGGCAGGGGTGTTCGTACTGATCAGAAGCTACTTTCCAGCGATGAGGAAACGGTTTTGGATAAGATTGTACAGCTGGATGTGGATGTGTACCAAACTGACAATCTGATTGTCGTCTATGCCCAGGCGGCCGGCGCGGATATGAGCGATATTCAAGTTTCCATTGAGGGAGACGCGGATATTGTTTTGATTGAAGGCAGGAGATTGCGACCAGAACATCTGGCGTTTCCCAAAAAGAAGCCCGATGGCGCCTTCTTCACTGAAGAATGCGTCTGGGGGGATTTTTACAGGCGTATTATTTTGCCGGAGAGTGTGGATATTGAAAAAGCGGATGCGAAAATTAAAAACGGTGTCTTGGTACTGGTACTACCTCTTATGAAGCCGGAAGAAAAAGAAAAGGTAAAACTGAAGATAACTAAGGCAAAACGGCGTCGGCGTATGTAATAATGTAACCAAGACACGGAGGTATATGTTCGTTCTTTCAGTATACAGTTCATTTCTAAAGAAGAGTTCTTTGTATAAAGCGCTTATTGCGGCGGTTTTTATGATGTTTGCACTATCCGCTTCCTTTGCGTATGCGGGAGGGCTTTTGTTTTCTCCCGCAAGTGGCTCATATACGGTTGGGCAAACATTTACCGTCAGCGTTATGGTGGACCCCACCGATACGAGTATCAACTCATCTGAAGCAACTATCACTTTTGATCCGTCACTACTTTCCGTGGTGAGTGTTTCCAAAACCGGTTCGGCATTTAGTTTATGGCCGAGTGAACCCTCCTTTTCCAACAGTGATGGCACCATCAAGTATGGCGGTGGTAATCCAACTCCAATTTCAACGCGATCAACTATTGTATCCATCACCTTTCGGGCGCTCGCGGAGGGTAATGCACGGTTGTCATTTACCAATGCATCACTTCTGGCGGCAGATGGTTTGGGAACCGACGTGTTGACCTCTTCACCAAGTGCGTCATACACCATTGCACCGGGAGCTACACCTGAGCCGACGCCACAGACGGAAACGACACCTGATGCAGATACGGGCGAGGTGGATGCCGACAATGCGGCTATCGCTTTTGGTGACCCGCCACGAGCACCGGAAGTGGGGTCTACTGCATTTTTAGAACCCGATCTTTGGTACAACAAAACAGACGGTATCTTTACTTGGGAGCTCCCGTTTGATGTAACTGCAGTGGCAGTGGAGATAGCCACGTCTTCTGAAAATGAACCAAGCGAGGTGTACGATCCACCGATTGAGGAATTCACAGTCAGTGATGAGAATTTATCAGATGGTATCCAGTATCTCAGCGTACAGTTTAAGAACCAGGTTGGTTGGGGTGGAATCACCAACAGAGTAATCAAGATTGATACCACGCCACCTGAGCCCTTTGAGATAAAGGTGCAGGCAGGAACTTCAGCAAACTCTTTCCCTCTTTTGGTCTTTGAGGCAAAGGATCAAACCTCGGGGATTGATCGCTATGAGATGGTGATTGCCGATCAGGAACCGATAGAGGTGACACCGGACGAAGCGAAGCTCGGCTACCTGTTAAAAGATCTTGAGGACGGCACCTATACTGTAACTGTCACGGCTTATGACTTGGCAGGCAATAAAACCGTAAGTTCAGTACCGGTTCTGATAACCGCAGGATGGACTCCTCCTCTGGAGGAAGAGGTTGAGATACCCTGGTGGTCGTTCCTGACGGGGGTCAATCTACTGATTATCCTCCTTATCATAGTGACGGTCAGTCAGTTCGTCTATATCATCTACGAGCGAAAACAGTTTGCAAAGAAGGAGGAAAAGCTCCGTAAGGAAACACGAGAGATACAAGATCAGATGGAAAAAATATTCTCTGCACTGCGGGATGAGATATACGATCAGATAAATGCGATTACCAAACGACCACGCCTATCCAAGAAAGAGAAGGAGGCGGTTGAAGGACTTAATCAAGCACTTGAGGTGTCCGAGACGCTCATTGAAAAGGAAATTAACGATGTGAAGAAAATCCTTAAATAGTAAGAAAAAACGGATTTTCAATCCACAGTGTAACGCGCCGAAATAACCATCGGCGCGTTATAATTTATACGACCAGGGGTGCTCTTTGAGAGTACCTTTGGGATGCTTTTGTTAGATGAGATTTTTCTCAAAAAAAGCAATAGAAAATTGCATATTTGTTCTTTTCAAAGCGTTTTTCGGTCGCAAAACGCGTTTTTGGAGTGTTCGCATACTGCTATCTGCCCTGTTTGTGTTTGTGGGTGTATATGTAGGGTATGCACAGCGTGTACCTACGCAGCAATATGTCATAGAAACGGTAAATATTTTTCCCGACTACATCACTTCAAACGGTTGGAAAAATGTAGATCAGATCCGCATACAAAATTTATCAGATGACGCACTTTCACAGGAGTTCAACCGGATGAATTCTGCATACATTGATAGAGATGCATATAAAGAAGCACTGCAGAATACAGAAGCTGCAGCGAACTTGACAACAGAGACAAATACACCTGTTGAAGAGATTGTTGCAAGCACCACCATAGATACTCAGACACAAATCCTTGCCGCCCCCACCAGTACGACAGAAGCGTCGCCTGTAAGCACCTCTTCAAGAGCAGGTAGTAGTGTTGATGTTATATCTGTGCCAAAGAGTATACCCGGGGTATCCGATACAAATGATGTCATAGATGAAGTAAGTGCCACTTCGGTATCGGTGAAGACTGACGCGCCCGGCATACTCAATCTTGTCTTTAATGCAGTGAAGCAGGTGTTCCCCTTTGCACAAGAAGTGCTCACGAGCAGCACTACCCCCGAGACTGTTCCTGACGCTATACAAGTGGATTCCACTGTACCGAGCACAACAGACTCTCAGACATTTGTTGCAGAAGACAGTCAAGATACCACCGCCTCATCTTCAACTCCACCGAGCGAAGCGCCGGTAAATCAGACGATTACAGATGAGACATTACCTGTTGCGGCATCCACTACCGCCACCACAACACAGGTAGAAAGTCAGAGTGCGACCGGTACCACGCCGAGTGCGGAAGTGGATACCTTCCAAAATTCTACGAATACTGCACTGTACTCCTCCACATCTAATGACCTTCTTCCTTCCGTATCGGAAC
>WFTF01000068.1 GCA_015485575.1 Patescibacteria group bacterium
AGCAGTTCTCCATTGCGATCATAAATGACACCTCGCTCAGCAATAATCATATTTTCCTCAATGCTGTTGTTTTCACTTATGTTGAAGTACTCTTCACCTTTCACCACCTGCAATACAAACAATTTACTTAAAAACCATGCAGCGATAAGTAGGAACACCACCGCAACAATACCTACGTTTCGTACGGTAATAGGAAGTTCCCGACGTCCCTCCATGCGTCCTTGATTAAATGCCGGCAAGTTTGAGGAATCCAATAAAATCTCTTCAAATGAAACGGGTGTCTTTGTTTTTCGTTTTTGTAGCATGTTCTATAAAAACAGTTTTGGCCGAAACAGATGTACTGCCAGCAACAGCACACCAAAGCCGAGAGTATAGCTGTATCCCATATTGTACCCAAAATATGCATCTATACCTACCGCTAACAGCAGTATTTCATATCCTTCATAGAGTACCGTGTAAGCAACGGCAGCGAGCAAAAAAAGTGGAACCGGCCCGACAGAGGCGAGTGTGACTAGCAGTAGAAAAAAAGCGGCACGAACAAACATAGACCTATTGTACTTCCCCGGTATCCTCTGTACTTGATGCGACCGTGCTGGTAGATCCCCGTGTATCAACCAAAATATCTTCAGGTACCGGCACTGCAAAGACATTGGTTTTTATCTCCTGCAGTATCTGCTGCGCCTCTTCAAAGCTCACACTCTGCATCGGGGTGGTGCCGACACTTACGAAACGTATACTGGCAAGCGGTATCTGTGGTGAAACAAAACCGTACTGCTCAGGCTCCGTTGGTATTGACTGCACCGTATGTATCTCTCCGTATACTCCTGACATGATTGATGGTAGCACCACCAGGTCACCCTCGGACAACATAATCCCCTGTGGTACCCCCACACGCAGTTGTCCACCGCCGATACCCTCAGCCGTAGTGTAGATATCGGGACCGATAATATATACCGTTGAAGTAAAACCGGGAGACGTAATCAAACGAACCAATGCGGCAGATGGGGTGACTTGTTGTACGATACCAATGACAGTATTGTCTTTGATATATACCGGCGCACCCACTTGGATTCCATCCTTACTCCCACGGTCAAGCATGAGTACATCATACGGGAGCGTACCAGGTCTCCCGATAACACTTGCCAGAATTCGCTGTTCTCCCTCATTCCCCAGTAACCTGCGCAGTTCCTGATTTTCAGCAACAAGTGTTTTAATGGTGTAAGCGTTACCACTTTCTTGTGCAAGTTGTGACTCAAGCACACGTATTTGTTCCAGTAACGCAGCGCGATCACGAAAGTACTGAGGAAAACTCTGACCGGAGTAATACAGCCACGTTTTTGCAACATTGAGAGGCGCTATCACCACCGCCGCAGTGGAACGGATAAGCGTCGGAACAATCATCAATGCCGCCAAGCACAGCACCGTTACCGCAACAATACGGATGCGTTTTTTATTCCGAGAGATACGGTGAGAGTTCACCCTCGTTATCGACGAGAATTTCTTCATAATTATCCAAGTTCTCCAATACAATACCGGTTCCTCGCACCACCGCACGCAACGGGTCCGGCACCACATACACCGGCACCTGCATCACTTCCTCAAGCAATGCCGCCAACCCCGGCATCAACGCACCACCACCGGAGATATGTATACCGCGCTGCATCACGTCCGCCAATACCTCGGGCGGTGTTTGTTCCAATACGGTGCGCACGGATTCTACAATGGTATCCACCGAGTGCGATACTGCTTCTCGTATGTCGGTTGCGGTAATAATTACCTCACGCGGTAAACCGGTCACCACATCTCGCCCGCGCACCACCATTTCTTTTTCATCCTCCTGAGAGGCAATGGAAGCGAGCATCACTTTTGCGTCTTCGGCTGTTTTGTCTCCCACCAGCACCTTAAACTGGTCGCGTATATAACTGACGATAGCAGCGTTTAGATGATCTCCGGCAACCCGCAGATTTTTCGCAACCACAATGCCATTGAGTGAAATCACGGCGATGTCGGTGTTCCCGCCGCCGATATCAATAATCATGTTGCCTACCGCTTTACCCACCGGCAACTTTGCTCCAATAGCAGCCGCCATAGGCTCCTCAATGAGAAAGACATCGCGAGCCCCTGCATTTTTCGCCGCATCGCGCGCAGCCCGCATCTCCACATTTGTGATACCTGATGGCACTCCCACGAGCACCCGAGGAGCGATAATGCTCCGCATTTGACTTCGCACCTTCCCGATCAAATATGCCAACATCTCCTCGGTAATCTCAAAGTCGGAAATCACACCATCCACAAGCGGACGAATAACTTCAATATGATTTGGTGTACGTCCCAACATGGCTTTTGCTTCGTTCCCCACCGCAACCAGCTGACCCGTCTTTCGGTTCAGTGCCACAATGGTGGGTTCATTCAGTACAATACCCTTTCCCTTGACGTAGACCAGTGTATTTGCGGTACCCAGATCAATACCCATATCTGTTGACACCGCTTCCACCATCCTCTCCAACTTTTTGAATACTTGTTTCATCTCCAGTTATTGTTTAGGTGCCTGCAAAGGTGGTATACAATTCTTCCTCGGACAAATATTGAACATCACCACTTGCGCGGTGTACCACCTCAAATCTCCCCTCCTCTTTTGTTTTTTTACTTGCCACAATCCTGTAAGGCATACCCAAGAGATCCGCATCTGCGAATTTTTGTCCCGGGCGCAGGTCTCGATCGTCATAGAGCACTTCCACTCCACGGCGCTGCAACGCAGTGTATATGCCATCTACCCAATCTCGTATCTGAACATCATCCGTTTGCAATCCCACCAGGTGCACTTTGTATGGTGACACACTCTCCGGCCATACAATCCCCTTCTCATCTGCAAACTTTTCCACCAACACACCCATCATACGTGTGATACCGATACCGTAGGACCCCATCCATACCGCGGTTTTATCTCCATTTTCTTCATTATAAAAGAGTCCGACATCCTCAGCTTTCTGTCGTCCGAAGTTAAAGATATTCCCCACCTCTGCAGTCTTTACCTTCTCCATTTCCTCCGGTGCAACCCCCAGCTCCTTGCAAATTGTATCGGTAAATACTTCTTCATTTATAGCAATGCCCTTTTCTCGATTGATATAACAGACATCCTCGCCGGCTTCACACACAGTTTGAAACTCGTGGCTGTACTGTGTAAACGCGCCACCATCGGCAAAAGTAATATACGTATCCTCACCCACTCCCATGCGCTCAAAGGAGCGCAGGTACGCCTCCTTACACGCTTCATAGTAAGCGGTATGATCCTCTTTAGAGCGACAAAAGGAGTAGGCA
>WFTF01000069.1 GCA_015485575.1 Patescibacteria group bacterium
CTGAAATCCTACACCGTCAATGAGGAAAAGCAAAAAGCGGAATATCCTCCTTAGAAACTTGCTGTGAGTTCTCGCTGTACCGCATTATTGTTTCCGGAGATGTTTGTGCATGCAGTATTGTATCCCGCAACCCATGCCGTAGTACAAATATCGCCACTGTCACAGGTAATGGTCGGTCTACCGGATGGTGTATAACTCCGAGCATCAGCGGTGGCATTGAGCACTACCACATAAATATCCAAGCAGCGATTCCCCACTGCAGTACTCCAATCAAGCTGCGTGGAAAACTGTTGCCTCCATGTCACCGAGTCCATGTCGCTGATGGTCACACCTGACAAATCAAAACATTCAACAGGGACCGTTCCGCCATCTTCGGTAAATTGTGTGGGGTAGGTATTTCTCAAAAAGCGTACGCAGTCCATCCCCGCCGCCGCCGTCTGGAACGCAACTTCCGACCCTCGCGTATTCATTCTCAGGTCAAGCTGTTTGAGTGTGATAGAGAGCAGTGAAAGTCCGATAGAGACCACCACCCCTGCCACAATCATGGCAAGCAGTAACGCAAAACCTCTGTTGTCATACTTTTTAATCATACAAATTAAATACCGTGGTTTGTAACTCCACCTTTTCCAATGAACCTCCCTTAAACAAGGTCGCATCCCAGTACACTGTTGAGGTAACTTCAACCTCTTTGTCTCTACCTCCTCCCCCAACTTCACGCAGTTTTATCACTCGTGTGTACTCTGTTTCTCTTGCTCCCCCGACACCACCCGCGCTTGCTGCAAAAGGTACGGATTGTCCGGAACGGTATACCATCTTGCAATTACTCTGAGGAGAACAATTCACAATGGTGCCGGTAACATCCCCATCTGCAAAGTCTAAGTTGCAACCGGTCGCGTCAAAACAATTACTGATGCCCGGATTTTCCGAATCCAACACCCAATCCCAGCTGATGGCAAGGTTGCCGGCATGTACCGCCTTGATAATGCCATTATTTCGTGCCGCAACCACCGCCTCAATACCCTCTTGTGCCAAAAACAGAGCGGTTGTTTGCTCCCGTGCATAGTATGCACCCTGCAAGCTCTTGACAATAATGGTCAACGGGCTCACCAGCACCACAAGCAGTATGGAAATGGCAACCAGTACCTCAACCAGTGAGTATCCTTTCTGTAATTTGTGTGTGTGCCTATCCATAAAATCAAATATCAATCGCCTGTTGTGTTATGGACGATTGTAATATAAACGACGAATCAAGACCGCTGATAGTACCCACATACCCCTCCATATACATTGTCACAAGCGGCGACAAATCATCGGTACGATTGGTGTTCTGGACTGTAAAGTAGAAGGTGTCAATCACCACATCGGGGGCAATAATAGACTCCCACGCTCCGTCACACAGTCTCCTCTCAATCGTTTTATCATTGCTGTTATAACGGTAGGAAATACGGCCACCTCCTGTTCCTCCGGTACACGATTCCGTAAGACTGCCACCAGCTTCCGTGAAAGACAGACCGCTGCAACTGCTGCAGTCTTGCGTGGCGCTGCCGGAGGTGGGCAATCCGCTATTTGCCGCATAATAGTTCAAGCCGGTACGTATTTCTCGTGACATGTTATCCAGTGCAAAGGATGCGTTGGTAACGGCGGTTTGCATTGTTTGCGCTTTACCGTTAGCATCCAGCAACACGATCACCGTCCCTACCGCCATCCCGATAGTCATGATAAAAATGGACATGGACACCATCATCTCCACCAGGGTAAACCCTGCCTGCAAGGTAGATTGTCTATTGTTCCGTGATAAATAAAGAAAATACATCATACGCTTACTCAACGGCAATCTGTCCGCTCTGGTATACAATAACACTTCTGGTTACACTGGGTTTATTCCTCGGTGCAAAAACAAACTCCACCCACGTCTCTCCCTGTAATGCGTAACCAAACCCACTCCCATCTGTGTTGGCAATGATTGCATCAAAGTTGGGTCGTTTGAACGCAACTGAAGCGGCGCGAGCGGCACTACAATTACGCACGGATGATACTGACACACATACCTCTTTCAAAAAAAAGCGTTCATCAAGCGTATAGGTATTTCCTATCTCCTCTCCTGCGTCATACAGCAAGTTGTCGTTTGCATCATTGAACAGTACATACTGTTGCGGTGTGGCAGGGTTGAAGTATATGCCGTAGGCAAACCGATCCCCACCTCCGGTTGCCTTCACGTTCACACCATAGGACTGTGCGGTACGAATATCCAAAGAAACTTCCAATGCCTGTGACTTAAGAAGCGTGGCGCTGTTAAAGCTCGTATACTGCGCCAATACTGCACTGGTAGCCAGAAGCACTATGGAAATAGTCACCATCAACTCAATCAAAGAAAAGCCCTCTTGTTTCCGAGTATACTTGTTTTTTTTAAGAAAAAGAAAGAACATACTTATACAACACTCCCCATCCATTCCAGAATGTTAACGTTCAAAAGAGAGACGACCCAAAATGCAATGATCATAAATGGTGCAAACGGCACTTCACTTTTCATTGTAAAATATCTGCGAGATTTTACTATGTGCTCCTGCGGACAAGTGCGCAGTATACACTTCACACTCTCATACCAATTGCGCAACGCGGGATAGAACATGATCAAAAGGCTCAAAACGGCACCTATCCAAAACGAGAAAACCACAAAAGAAAAAGAGGCACTCGCTCCCAATATAAAACTAAGTGGAACAGACAGTTTCGCATCACCCAGTCCAATCCAACGTCCTTTTGACACAAGCCAGAGTCCTCCGTAAAACGCAAAAGTCACAAGTGAGGCAAACACATGCGGCAACACAACCACCACAGTGAAAGCATCAAAGTGATCAGCAATAAAGTACAGTCCCGCCAGTCCTGCCGCCAATAACACAAGTTCGTCAGGGATAATCATATGATTGATATCATATACAAAAATCACCAGCAACACCGATGATAAGAACCAGAAAAGGAATGCGGAGACAGAAAAAGAAAGTTGTATATATATCAACAGCGTCAGTAGCGCACTGGCAAGCTCAACCAAAAAGTAGCGCGGCGGTATTGCACAACCGCAACTGCGACAACGGCCACCTAGAAATACATAGGACAACAGTGGAAAGAGCTCAAACCAACGTAGTGCTACTCCGCAGGAGAGGCAGTGTGAAGTACCTGACAAGGACCGTCCTGTATGCAGGCGATAAATAACCACATTTAAGAAACTGCCGACAATCAGTCCGAATACGAGCACACCAGTATACTGATACCAAATCGGAATAAGCTCCATATCTGTACTATTGTACACCACTGCGCCGGCGCCTTTGGCGCCGGCGTTGGTGATAGCATCTTGCCCACACCCGCATATCCCTCTGTGTAAAAGAGAAAGATACTTAAGGTATCAACAAAACCCCCGTAAAGGGGGTTTTGTGCGAGATATTTTGGTATACACCGACCCTAGCAGCCAACCGACCCATTGGTGGTGGTAATCGTACTTGCAGCTGACGTGGTAGAAATACCATTGTAGTCAACACAAATGTATCCCGCACTATCAACCAACTGAGCTTCGTACGCCCATTCGTCGGTGTCCGCATAGCAAGATGGAGAAGTACCACCATTCTTGGCAGAAATGTCGTTGGAAATCTGCGCCACCTTTGCGTCACTACACAATCCGGTATAGTCAACAGTACCGTTTGTTTGCTGACCGAAGATTTCTGCTTGCGCACGCACAGTATTGACTGAGGCTTGTATCGCGGCATTGGTACCTTTCCCACGTGCCGAGTTTAGTGATGCAAGTACAACAGACGCAAGAATACCGATGATTGCAATAACAACGAGGAGTTCAATAAGTGTAAAACCTCGAGAAAGTGTTTGTTTCATAATAATAAACGAATCTAAATACAAATAATAATAAGTACATCTGCCGTTTTGTTAAGCCACCAGCTGTATGTCTCAACAAAACATAGATGCTCCACGTTGCTGTTTGTGGATACCTTTATTATGACAGCGTTTACACATTCTGGTTATCACAACTGTGGACAACATAAAATCGATGTCGTGCATACTGTACCTCTACAAGATTTCATATACGCTAATCCGGAAGAAAGTCTATATAGTATTTGTTAAATTGTAGATTGGCATCAGCACGGAAGCCAACAGCACACCTACGCCCAGTCCCAGCATAACGATCATAATCGGCTCAATAAGGCCAATTAAAGTATCGACCGCATTGTCCACTTCGCGCTGGTAAAACCGTGATAGCGTTTTCAGTATCTCGCCCAAATTTCCCGTCTCTTCACCTACTTTTGCCATCTGAGCAAGTACACCGGGAATCTCCGGATACTCCGCAATGGTATCAGCAAAAGAGCGTCCGCCCTTCACTTCAATCAGAGTGTAGTCGAGTATTTCTTTATACACTCGGTTATCAACCACTTCGGCAGTGACCTGTATCGCTTGCACCATGGAGATGCCGCTGCTGAGCATTGTGGACAGATTGTCACAAATACGGGTCAAATATAATTTCTTCTGCAGATCGCCGAGGTATGGTATGGATATTTTCACCTCATCCATAACACGACGACCGACATCGGTTTGCATAAAACGCCACCACACGAAGATAATCAAACCAAGCACCACAATAATGTACGCTATAGAGTTGGTCAAAAATGATGACAGTCCAATCACAATCTTTGTATAGGTCGGCAGCTCCTGCCCCGAATCCGTCAATATTTTTGCAATCTTCGGAATCACC
Organism: Patescibacteria group bacterium; assembly: GCA_015485575.1. GTDB lineage: Bacteria > Patescibacteriota > Minisyncoccia > Phycocordibacterales > UBA918 > OLB19. Next base: position 4,748 of record WFTF01000069.1, read on the forward strand.
ATAGTGAGCATCAACCCCATCACCAATATGAAAATACCGATAACAAACGCCGGATAGATGAGTGCATTTTTCGCCTTGCTGGCAATCTGGTACTGCCTATCAAGATAGTCAGCAAGATACATGAAGGTTTTTTCCAACGATCCCGTTTCCTCCCCCGAACGTACCATGTTGACGTAGAACTCGGAGAACACATCCGGATGCGCCGCCAGTGCTCGCGATATGGAGCTGCCACCCTGTAAATCATCAACAACCTTACTCAACACACGCTGTAATTGTGGATTTTCAGACTCGGAAGCCATCAAACGAAATACACGGAGGGCGGAGACTTGTGCTTCAAAGAGTGTCGCTATCTGACGCGAGAGGATCACAATCTCTTTGTGTGAGATGCTCTGAAACCACTCAATTTCCATGTCAAAAATACTCCGCTTCTCTGCAACCGGTTCTATGGAGCGAACCGTGTAGCCCTCTTTTTGAACACGAGCAATCGCCGCGTCAATGTTGGATGCTTCCACCACACCATCGTGTGACACATTGTGTTGATCAATTGCTTTGTAGTTAAATAACATACTCCCTCTACTATACTACATCAAACGCTCCAACCCCTTTGGATTGGTGGAATAGGCAAACGCATTTTCAACGGTAATCTCACCACGTTGTACTAACTCAAGTAGTGAGCGATTCATATCTATCATGCCGTGCTCCAATCCGGTTTCTATGATGGTCTGTATTTCATGTGTTCGCGCCTCTCTGATGAGATTGGCAACTGCACTGTTGTTTATAAGCAGCTCATATGCGGGTATGAGTCCTCCGGAAATGCGCGGGATCAAACGCTGCGAAAAGATTCCCGCCAAAGAACCGGCGAGCTGCATGCGTATCTGGTTATGCTGTCCTTCCGGAAAAGAGTCAATAATGCGATCAATGGTCTGTGAGGCATTGTTGGTGTGCAGTGTTGCCAAAACCAAGTGTCCTGTTTCTGCAGCGGTCACTGCGGTTCCAATAGTGTCTGCGTTGCGCATCTCACCAACCAAAATCACATCCACATCTTGTCGAAATACAGAGTTCAAGGCACTTTCAAAGCTCAGCGCATCAACACCCACCTCGCGTTGGTCAATGAGTGCTTTCTTTGGATCGTATAAGTATTCAATCGGATCTTCAATGGTGACAATATGATCGGCACGATTATTGTTTATGTACTCAACCATAGCCGCAAGCGTGGTGGACTTCCCCTGCCCGACCGGTCCCACGCACAGAAAGAACCCTTGGGTACGCTGTACAAAACTCTCCAAAATGGGCGGCAACCCCAGCTCCTCTAACGTGCGTATCTGATTCGGTATCAATCGCAACGCGATAGACATGGAACCGCTTTGGAAGAACGCATTTCCCCGAAAGCGAACGCCATCGGCATGTGCATAGGCGAAGTCAACATCCAAATGCTCGGTAAAGGACTGGAAGCGACGTTCATTCATGAGCACACGAGCAAATCCTTCCACATCTTGGTCCGTCAGGATCGGTTTTTTTAAGAGGGGAACCAACGAACCGGTTACGCGTATCAGAGGATGTACACCAACCGATAAATGGAGGTCGGACCCGTTCTCTGTAATAACGATATCAACAAGTTCTTTTAATTCGCGTTTGTAGTCTACTCCTGCCATACATTATTATTTTTTTACAATAGAGTGCACCGTGGCAACAACTTCACTCGGGATGGACTCCGCCTTAATAATATATCCGTCCGCACCGGCGTTGCGTGCCGCTTGTATATCCGATTCCTCCCCTTGATTAGACAATATGATACACACGCTTTTTTTGGCATCTTCCCTCTTTTTCAGTTCCACCAGTAAATCAACTCCCGACATGCCCGGCATCACCATGTCCATGATGATGACATCATAAGTATCCGACTCAATCTTTGAAAGTGCTGAGGTGCCATCAGATGCAACCTGCACCTCGTCACCCAACTCGGCAAATTTCGTGGCATACATATCTCGCAAGAATGCATCATCGTCTACTAGTAGTATTTTCATAGAATAACATGTTATTACTCCTCACTCACAGTATACGCTACACAGAAATAGAATTGCCTCGGTTATCGACAGGAGGATGATGCTCCCTTTCCGCACTCAATTCTGTCTCCGATGATACGGATGAGGTAGACACAGAAACAGCGGCATCAGCATGCATGTGAGCGTCTTCTGATTCTTCGTCCTCCAAGTCATCAGCCAGTCCCACCTTGGAACCGAATATGTTCATCTCTTCGTATGGAATAATATGTTCCAGAGCTTTTATAATTGCGTCTTCTTTAATAGTCATAAAACCTTTCTTGCGCGCGGCACGATAGATGTCTTCTTCTGATCCATTATTCAAAATAAGCTCCTGTATCTCTTCATCCACCTCAAGCGCTTCCATGACCGCAACACGTCCCTTGGTTCCGGAGGCACACCCCGGAGACGGGTCTGGGTGCATCATCGTCTTTGAGTCTGGAATACGATCATGAAATCGCTTTGGAAGCGTGCTGAATGTCTCATCTATCATCATCTGCACACCCCCGGCAATGTCCATTTCTATGCCTGTATTGGGACACAGGCGTCTTGCCAATCGCTGTGCAATCGCCAATTTCAGTGTCGGCGCAATCAGGTATGGATCCACACCCATATCAATCAGTCTTGGAATAACTCCGATGGAGTTATTGGTGTGAATGGTGGATAACACTAAGTGACCGGTAAGCGCCGCTTGGATGGCAAGCTGCGCAGTTTCCTTGTCACGAATCTCACCAACCATAATCACATCCGGGTCTTGGCGCAGTGCGCTGCGCAGTCCGGCGGCAAAGGTGTAACCAATCTCCGGCCGTACCTGCGACTGGCTCACACCCTCAATGTTGTACTCTACCGGATCCTCAAGAGACAGTACATTTTTAGTCACCTTGTCCACTTCCGAGAGCATGGTGTACAAAGTGGTTGATTTACCCGAACCGGTCGGACCAGAGATAAGGATGATACCGTAGGGTTCGTTAATCATCCTGCGAATAACCTCTAGGTTGTAGGGAGATATACCCGTCTCCTCCAGTGTAGTTACTCCTCGTTCGTTATCCAAAATACGCATCACAATCTTCTCTCCATGATTGGTCGGTAAAATGGAGACACGGAAGTCAATCTTCCGCCTGTCAAAGTTTGCGGAAAAGCGGCCATCCTGCGGCTTTCGCTTCTCGTCCAAACGCATGGAGGA
>WFTF01000070.1 GCA_015485575.1 Patescibacteria group bacterium
AGTTTGAGAAGGTAACCGCACAGCAAAGCGGGCAGATACACCGCGTAGAGGTCAATCTCTTCCGTAACGGCAAGCTCTTTCGAGCGGAGGCAACCGAAGACAGTTTTGAAAAAGCTATTGATGAAGTGCGCGATGAGCTGGACAAGGAGCTGCGCCGTGATCGCAAGAAAAAAGAAACCATGCTCAAGCGAGGCGGGCGCGCAATCAAGAAAATGTTACACATGGGAGGTGAGTAGTTACAAGGCGCTGTTTTATCAAAAAAATAAAAAGACCACTGGCTATCGCGGTGGTCTTTTATTACTGCAGGTAGTTCCCGAATCGAACATAAACCTTTCATTCGAATGAAAGGTTTTGACTTTTTTATTTTTTGTATCGCAATGGTATATTGGCGCAGTTTCGTGTCATACTATATAGACAAACGTCTCGATATGATTCGTAGACAGTCTCCGAAACAGGTACATAAAGGTTGCAATTATGTACATACCATATCGTCCGTTTCATTAGAAGAATAAGTTTATTGCCTATGTTGTATCCAAAGATCAACACCAAAGTAATAAACGTAGAGCTCACTAATGAACGACAGAAGCAAATTATCAGCCACTTGGCACCGGTTACCCGTCTTGTTGACGGTGGAAGAGGTGTGGTGTGTGATGTGGTCATACGCAAAATACACAAAGGGTGGGGAAGCAGCACCTACTCCATTCTGGTGCGTTTGCAAACGCCACAGGAAACCTACTACACCATTGCCCACGAGCGTCACTTTACGCGTGCTGTAGCGCGAGCGGCACAAAAGTTGCGCCAGAGCATGAGCAAAACCTACTTTACCGAAGCGCAATACCTGCGACATATGCAGCAAAAAGCACACGAGAAGTATTTTGTGGAGCTATTTGTCTAGCGGGGTATGTGACTGCAAAAACTGCTGAAAACTTTGCTCCTTTTTTCCTTCGGGTATCACCCGTGTGATGTTCAGTGTGTTGTCGGTAAGTTCCGCATCCAGTATTTTGACACGCTTCCCATTATACATAAAAAAGGTACCCGGAAAGCCGTCAAAGGCGCGTATCTTTAAGAGTGCACGGTAGGCGTCCTCACCTGTGGGCGGGTGAAACGGATCAATGGTAAGTTCTCCCATAGATCGCTCCAGTTTGGGGCAGTAGGTTGCCGCGTTATGGAACTGTTCGGTGAGCGTGATCTCGCCGGCTATCCATTTTGGTAGCGTTTGCGCAAGTAGTTTGCCGCCAAGTTCAGCCAGTGCGGCATCCAGTTCGCTGCCGCGTATCGGCCATTCGGTTTTTGATATGGAGTATGTTTCTTGTGCGAGAATAGGTCCATGATCCATCTTTTCGTCCAGTTGTATGATGGTGACGCCGATTTGGTCGCGCATATCATGCAAAATGGCGCTGCGGATGGGGCTTGCACCGCGCAGTAGCGGAAGCAGTGACGGGTGTACATTTAGTGTGTGGTACTTTGGTAGTTCAATAAGCCACTTTGGAAGTATCTTGTTGTATGCCACCACCACAAACAGGTCAAAGGTTTTGAGTTTTTCAGTGACTTCCTTTTGGTTTTTGAATGATTCCGGTTGCCAGACGGGTATGTTGTGTTCCTGCGCCCATACTTTTACCGGTGGGGGAGTAAGTATCTGCTTTCTTCCCACCGGACGGTCGGGGTTGCAAACGACCAAAGAGGGAAGTAACCGTGCTTTTTTCAACTCCTCCAAAACCGGCACTCCCAATGGCTCCCCACCGAAATAGACAAATTTCAAATTTTCCATAGCCACACAATAACAGAAAGTTTCTTGAAAATACAACTTGTTGCTATAATTCAAGTATCAAGTCTAGATAAAACCAGTTATCTGAGATATTGCTCTTTAAAAACAAATATTTTTAGGAGGCTTTCGTTAAACCAAACCAACAGGAGGACGGGTCTATGATGACAGATGAAAAAAAATTGTCTCTTATTGCTCAATATCGAGTGCATTTGGAGAGAGTGAAAGCTGAAGCAGTTGCAGCTGATTATGATGCGTGCGAACCAAGTAGAGAAACAGCTCTGAATCACCTGCTTTCCATGCTTCCAAAAATGGAAGCTTTTATAAGAGAAGGACAGAGAGAAAAGTTTTTTCGCTGGCTCGGTTTTATGCAGGGCGTTCTTTGGACCTTGGGCGAATTTAGCCTGAATGATCTTCGTGATCATAACAGGCCGCCTCGTAAGTGAGTGGTGACGCTTCCAACACTGGGGAGACCATCGTGTTTCCCCGCTTTCTAAAAGTATTTGTTTTGCCGGATTCATCGCTACAGGGTGCTACCTAAAGAGCAGCATATACGATGACAGGGAATTATGTTCAATTAACCTTGAGCCCTAACATAAAACTTTATATTCCTAACAACTTTTACTGTACCTATGGAACATTCAATGAAACTTTTAGAAAGTCCTTATGCCAGAATTTCATCTGGCAAAAAAACAATAGAGATTAGACTTTTTGATGAAAAACGTCAAAAATTAAATGTTGGGGACATTATTGAATTTTCTAAATTGCCAGATTTAGAAGATAAAGTAAAAGTTGAAATTGTTGCTCTTTTAAGATATAAATTTTTTAGAGATTTAGTAAGTGATTTTGGAATGGAATATTATGGTTATCCAAAAGATTATTCTGTTAATGAATTTGTAGATAGCATTTACACAATTTATTCCAAAGAAAAAGAGCAACAATATGGAGTGTTAGGAATTAAGATAAGACTTCTAAACGGAGCTCAAGATTAACTCTGAAATTTTCCTTCGGAACGTTGCACTAAATTTCAGCCCTTCGGGGAATATCAAAAGGGATATGAGGTTACGAAGTCTTGCAGACTTCTCCACCCAAATTGCTCCCTGCGGTCGCAACTTCTCATATCCCTAACGTTAGGCGACATTTTTGTATTTGAAATAAAGAAAAAGAAAAGCCCAAAATTTATATACTCTAATCAATAAGACCAAAGTATGAAGGCAACAATTAAAGACGCAACCATAGACGACTTGCAAAAAGTCCAAGAACTTAACTTAAAGCTATTTAAAAAAGAGTATGAAGAATACGATCCTCTTTTGAACTTAAACTGGACTTTTAGCAAAGAAGGAACTCAATATTTCAAAGACCGAATCCTAAAAGATGACGGTTGCGTTTTAGTTGCAATTGTTGAAAAAGAAATTGTTGGCTATTTGTGTGGTGGCATTAAAAAAGCAGAATCCTACAGAAACTTACCTATTGTTGCCGAACTAGAAAACACACTCGTTCTAGAAAAATTTAGGTCAAAAGGAATAGGCAAACAATTGTTTGAGGAGTTTATCAAATGGTGCGAATCTAAAAAGGTCGGCAAAGTTAGGGTTGAGGCTTCTGCTCAAAATGAAGGAGCGATTAGATTCTATAGAGCCAACAATTTCAAAGATTATACTTTGGTTTTAGAGTATGATAGGTAATGGGTTTTTCTTTTTCAAAAAGGAACTCACTCTGTTCGAATTTATAATAATCTCAAATACAAAAACGCAAGGGGACGCTGCGTTTTGCTTCCGCTCTGCTCCAGCAACCCTCGCCTAACACAGCGTATGCGGTTCGGGGCTCGGCTCGGGCTTCACCCAAATTTTTCTTTCGCTACGCTACAGAAAAACTTCGTATATCCCTAACGTTGTGATGGCATTCCACTCCACAACCCCCCTAACAATATCAGCCGTTACAAGCAGTTACGCTTCGCGGAGCTGCACACAACTGTCGTGTTGCATATAGATTGTGATAATATGTGAATATTAATTATTAACTCACTGAATATATGATAGAAAAAATTACAGGAGATATACCACCACAAGAGCGTGAAACTGAAGTTGCTCGCGAAACTGAGCCGGGTATGGAAGTTTTTAATCCAGAAGTATTTGAAAGATTAAAACAGGCTCTTGGTGTGACTTTACCGTTTAAGATAGAAAAGAAAATACACAATGAAGAAGGAAAAAGAGGAGACTATCACTACAAACCAGCTTATGTTGGATATGAAATAAGTTTACCCATCCCGGAAGGCTATTATTGGCATATGGGTCCAGAACGTGATCCCGACATCGGTTCTACATGGGATTATGTTTCAAAAGATAAGGTAGATCCAAAAACTGGATCTGAAGGCACACCTGTCGTCAAAGGCGGGGTTGGAGAATGGGACGCGTGGTGTGAAGAATATGGCTACGAAACTGTATCAAAAGAGCTTGAGATTCTGGATACAGCAGTAGAACAAATGTTGGGTCACGATGAATTCAACAGGGGTGCTCATCAACCTGTCGATTTTGATAGTGCGGTAGAGTGGACCAAGGCATATTACCAACTGAAATAAATTATAAAGGTGTAAATGGGATATATTTTTATACCCAACCACATCGGATTGATATAGATGAAGTGAAAACACCCCCAATTACAAATCAGTATCCAACGAGACCATTTTTTGAGGCAAGCAGTATCTGTCTAAATGACTTTCGTAATTCCGTGCAATTTTTCAACTCCTCCACTCCTTTCTTGTTGCAAAACAATATGTTTGCATCGTAGTGTACCTATGTTTATGTTTATCATTTTTTATCAAAACCAATAGGTATGGAATTTTTGACACTTATAGGCACAGTCACTTTCATTCATCTCTTGGCGGTTGTGAGCCCCGGACCGGATTTTGTTATGGCGTGTAGAAATACGCTCGCCTATTCACGCAGAACCGGTATATGGACAGCGGTTGGTTTCGCTCTCGGGATTGTGGTACATGTTTTTTATTCACTGGCAGGTCTCGCTTTTATTATTTCCCAATCACTTCTGTTATTCAATACGATCAAATTTCTAGGAGCTGGCTATTTGGTTTATATCGGTCTAAAATCACTTTTATCACCATCTTCAAACATTAATCTCGGTGTACATCACGAAAAAGTAGATATTACTCACTTTGCAGCAGTTAAAATGGGCTTTTTGACCAATGTACTCAACCCAAAAGCAACATTGTTTTTCTTGAGCCTCTTTACACTCGTAGTATCTCCGGAAACCCCTGTACTTATCATGTTGATTATGGGCGGTATCATGATATTAAACACATTTCTATGGTTTTCGCTTGTGTCAATTTTCCTATCACAAAAACAAATACGTTCCATTTTTGAAAGGTTTCAAAGTGCGTTTAGCAAAACATTTGGTGGATTGCTGATTGCTCTGGGGATTAAGGTCGCTTTGACCGACCAGTAATAAGGATTTTTTGCAATGGTCGGCTCTTTGCTTTGGTATATCATTGACCTGCATTGCGCACGAAAGGCAGTTATCCTCCGGCTACGGTGTGCAGGTCGTCAGACTCCATCTCTTCTTTGGTGTAGACGCGTTCGGCGATGTCGGGGAAGAGGATACCGTCCAGGTGGTTGTTTTCGTGCTGGATGATCTGTGCCAGAAGACCCCCTGCGCCGCGTTGGTACTCGTTGCCATGCTCGTCAAGTGCACGCATGGTGACGTTTTTGTGTCTACGCACCTCGCCGTAGAGGTTTGGCAGTGAGAGGCATCCTTCACCGACAATGTGCGTTTTTTTGGAGAACTTGATAATCTCCGGATTGATTGCCACCAGGCAGGGAAGTGAGTCGCGATCGTTGCTTTGGTCTTCAATGATAAACAGGCGCTTGGATACACCGATCTGCGGCGCGGCAATTGCTACGGCGGTAAAGCCGTCCACCGAGTAACTTTTCAGTGCCGATTTTAGGTCCTTTATCAGCTTGTCCACCATGCCACTTTCAAAGTCCTCTTGCGTGATTTCTTCCGCAATGGTGTGCAGTGCAGGATGGTTTTCGGGTACCAGTTTTGCCATAGGTAGGGCAACTATAGCAGAAAGCGCCGCATTTGCGAAGCAAATGCGGCGCTTCCATACCATACTCCTTACGGTACAAAGGAAGTGCTGACTGACACAATGACTGCTCCGGTGCTAGATAATGCGGTCAGGGTTTACCTCCACTTTTATGTATGGGGGGAGGTTGCGCAGTACCTCCAGCAGTGCAGAGTCGGGATAATCTTCACGCGAAATACGCAGCAGCGCGTGGCGCACCATACCCTTTTTTGTCTGTATCGGTTCGTTGTAGCACTGCATATCCACGCTCGGCAGACGTGCTTCAATGAGCTCTTGCACCGCTTTGAGCTGGGCTTTACTGCCATACCATGACAGGAGGATAAATACAGTGTAGGGCGGATAGGAAAGTGTCTGCCGCATCATGATTTCCTCGTTGTAGAACTCGTCAATGAGACCGCGTGAAGCATACTTCAACAGTTGGTCGGGTTTGGTGCGAAGCATGACATAGCAATCTTTGGTGGTCTTCTCTCTCAGTTGCAGCAACAATGCAAGGAGGTACTCTTCAGCTCGCCAGCTGGGGATGGCTCGTGCAGCCTCATAAGAGGTGACCGCGCTTAGTGACACTGCCTGGGTGAGGTAGGGTAGTGCCATACCAGTACCAATCAGTATGGAAGATTTTTGTGCGTAAAACTGCTTGGCGAGCTTCTGTGCTTTGTTAAAGGTGTTTGCGGTGCTGTGATCAAAAACGGTAATGGGTGTGTTGGCAAAGAGCTTGCGTGCCTGCAGTGCCACCTGTTGAATGCCGATACCCTGTTCTCGCAGTCGCCATGAGGAGCAGTCGGGGCATACATCGGCAGCGGGTACCTTCTTTCCGGAAGTGGTAGAAATAAACCATCGCCGTACCTGGTTATCTTCGGTGGTTTCAAACAGTGAGTAGGGAGATCCCGAGTCGGGACAGCGAAATATGTACCCGCAGTCGTAGCAGGTGACCAAAGGTGCAATACCTCTGCGCGCGGCATAGAGAAACACTCTGCCCTTTGTCTGCAGGGTGCGCCGTATTGCGTCTGTTACTTCAGGAGTGAAGATGGCGAATTCTTTTTCACCCTCTTTTTGCTCATGTACGGATATGGTAAATCGGTTGTCAAAGCTCAAGCGTTTGGGGTGTTCCTCAAAGGTGTGACAAGATTCTTCTCTACGGCACACTTCCTCGTCAGTTCGGGTGAGTATGTCACCCATAAGCAGAGAGCGTTTGGTGATACGTGCGTAGACCTGAAGCGCATCGCGCGCATCCAGGTAGGGGCGCGTGCGCGCCTTGTAGTGAGGGGAGGCGGACTCTTCCATGATAATGGTGGTTATGTCATGCCGGTCCAGAAAGGCAAAGTTGGGGGTGGCGATAATCAGTTTTGCACTTGATAGATCCTCAAAATCTTCGTATGCCTTTTGCATCTGCTTTTTGCCATGTGTACCGGAAAAGGTGACCACCCGTTTTTCAATACCGTGTTCCAGCGCCTGCTTTGCCGCAACCACGGCGGCGGAGGTGGGGACCACAAAGAGTACCGACCCTCGGTGTGCAAAGGATTGCCGTATATGACTGCGGTAGGAAATGAAACGATCTTTTTTGCAGGCGGTGAGTATACTCGGTGTACAGTCTTCATGATTTTCGTAGGTTGTGCAGGGTGGGTAGGGTCGCACACCGCTGCGCACGTCAGGCGGCAGCAGGGAAAAGAGGATACTGCCCAAATGTGCGGGAACTTGTTTGGCCAGCGCTTGTGCGGTTTTTAGAATACTCTCCGGCAGTGTGGGGACATCTATTTGCTCAGCGAGTTTTTTTAGGGAAAACGTTGCCGCTTTAATGGCGGTTTTTGCGGCAGAGACATTTTGTATATCAATGACGACTGCCTGCAGTTCTTTTTTGCGTATCGGTACGCGAATGATGGATCCAATCGGGTACGCGGTGCCGGAGTAGTATGAAAGTGACTCAATGGTATTTGCTCTACTTAGGGGAATCACTTCAACAATAAACATAGTGTGACCCAGTATAGCAAAAAATACGCTGGCGAAAAAAAATGCCGGTCTGGGGATTAGTGCCGCATCTTAAAACTCCTCCAAGTATTCCACCTGAGCGCCAAGTGATTGCAGGCGGGGTACCAGGTTTTCATAGCCGCGGTTGATGCTGTATATGTTGCGTAGTACCGACGTGCCGTCTGCCGCAAGCATGGCAATCAGCAAAATGGTTGCCGGTCGCAGTGCCGGAGGGCAGACCAGCTCATTTGCTCGGAAGGTGGTCGGACCGTTGATAAAAATACGGTGTGGGTCGGCAAGTGCCGTGTCTGCTCCCAGTTTATCAAGCTCCGTGAAGTAAATGGCCCGTTTTTCGTACATCCAATCATGAATGAGCGTTTGTCCCTTGGCAACTGCGGCAATAACCGCAAAGAAGGGAAGATTGTCTGCGTTTAATCCCGGGTAGGGACGTGCATGTATTTTTTCTACCGCGGCAGACAGTGTAGATTGCTTGATGGTAATATCTACCAGGCGGGTACGGTTGTTGTGGGATAGATAGGGTTCGCTTTTTTCATACTGCAGTCCCATTTTTTCCAGTGTCAAAAGCTCCAGCTCCAGAAAGTCAATCGGACATCGTTCTATGCGTATGTTGGATGCGGTGACAATTGCCGTCGCGATAAAAAACATCGCATCTATGGGGTCTTCCGCCAGCGTATACTCAAGAGAGGAGTTAATCTCCGATACACCGTGTATAACCAGCGTGGTGGTGCCGATTCCTTCTATGCGGACACCGCACAGCTCCAAAAAGTGGCAAATCTCCTGCACCATGTAGTTTGCACTGGCGTACTTGATAACGGTTGTGCCGGGTGTGAGAGCAGCCGCAAACAGTGCGTTTTCCGTAACCGTGTCGCCCGATTCGTAGAGAATGACTTCTTCGGGGTGTTTTTTATCCACCGATACCTCGTAGGCATCGCTTGTGGTATCAATATGTACGCCGAATTTTTCCAAAGCGAAGAAGTGAGGGCGCACAGTCCGACTGCCGAGTTTGCAGCCGCCGGATTGCGGTAGGGAAAATGCGGAAAGGTGATGCATCAGTGAACCGATAAACATCACAATACTGCGTGTGCGCCGTGCGGCGTTCACATCTATGTCGCGGATTCGGAAGTGTGATGGAGGTGTCAGGTGCAGTGTGTGGTCATCCCACTCTATTCTCACGCCAATACTCTCCAGTACTTCAAGTAGGCGAAAGACCTCTTCAATGTGTGGCACCTTGTGGAGCGTGGTGGTGCCCTTGTTTAGCAGCGATGCGCATAAAAGCCCCACCGCACCGTTTTTGGAGGTGTTACTCACTACTGTTCCTGAGAGTTTTTTGCCACCGTGCACTTCCAAGTTGATCGATCCGGCGGTAGCGCCGATGAGATTTTGGTTCAATGCGACCCCTATTTTACGTAGCATTGCCGTGGTGATGTTCTGCTTGCCGCTTTCCATGCGTGCAACGGCACTTTGCGTGGTGCCTATTTTTTCCCCAAGCTGTGCTTGCGTTAGGCGCGCTTTTTCGCGAGCTTCCGCAATTTTTTCCCCTATGTGTTCCATATGCGCCTACTATATAGCATATATGCTATATCAACAAGTTGCAGTGTGGGGTACTTTGTATAGTATGTGTGCATGGCAACACGACACGTCTCTTTTTCTTTTTTGAAAACATAGTACTATTGAAGCTCATGTTAAAGTCTTTTTCTCCAAAATTGGGTATTGATCTGGGCACGACCAATGTCTTGGTGTTTGTGCCCGGTGAGGGTGTGGTGCTCAATGAACCGTCTGTGGTTGCGGTATCGGACAATAACGAAGTGCTGGCAGTGGGTGCCGAAGCAAAGCGTATGATCGGACGCACACCCGAGAGTATTCGTGCCTATCGTCCCATGAAGGATGGAGTGATTGCCGATTACCGTGTGACCGAAGCCATGCTCCGCTACTTTCTGCGCAAGGCATTAAGCAGGTACAACATCTTCCGCCCCGAGGTGATGGTGTCTGTACCCGCCGGTGTATCCTCAACGGAAAAGCGTGCGGTGGTGGAAGCTGCCGCAAATGCGGGTGCGAAAAACGCCTATGTGGTCAAGGAGCCGATTCTCGCCGCCATCGGTGCGGGAGTACCCATCTACGAACCGCAGGGGCATATGATTGTAGACATAGGTGGGGGCACTATTGATGTGGCGGTCATTGCCCTGGGAGGTATTGTTGCGGCAAATTCAGTTAAATGTGCCGGTAACCGCATTGACGCATCCATCATTGACTATGTGAAAAAAACCCGCAACTTGTCTATCGGAGAAAAAACAGCGGAAGACATAAAAATCACCGTGGGATCATCACTGCCTCTGGAAGAGGAGCTGAGTATGGAGATTAAGGGGCGCGACGTACTCTCCGGTCTGCCACGTACGACTGATATAAAGACCAATGAAGTGGTACGGGCAATTTCCCGAGAACTGCGAGAGATGGTGAAAGCCATCAAAGATGTTTTTCAGGAGACCCCGCCGGAGTTGGCAGCGGATATTATTGATCACGGGGTGATTATGACCGGAGGCACCTCGCAGCTACGCAATTTTCCCGAGCTCATTCGTCGTCGCACTGGAGTGAAGGCGCTGCTTGCCGATCAGGCGCTGTTTTGTGTGGCAAAAGGAACCGGTGTGGCGCTGGAGCATTTGGATACCTATAAACGTGCGATTATGACAAAAAGGTGATTGAGGGCGGGTGTTACTTATTGTTTTGCATACGTTGTGATGTCTCGTACCGTTATCAGAACAGTTTGGGATGCATTGAGAAATTGCGCAATTAATTGCGCAATTAATTTTGTAATGAAGTATACGCGAGCGTTTTCCACTTATGCAGTGCATGCTTTGTCTGTGTTGCACCTATAATAGAGGTGACACTTACACATGGAAGGAACACCAAAACAGTTTAGCTCTCCGGAAGAAGAGATTGCATTTCTTCGGCAGCAGATTGCGCAAAAGGAGCGTGACCTTTTGGAGCGTGCCCCCGAGGCAGACGCAGAGGAATTGCAGACTGTTGCTCGGCAAGAGCTGCGTGAGTATGGCACTTTCACTCCCAACACCGTACTTGCCAAGGAACAGCAGTTAAGCAGCGAGGAAGAGGCGGCGCATGTAGAACAGGTGTCACTGTCTGCTGATCCGGTGGAAGATATCGTATCCATCGCCCAAGAGCGGGGGATATACAACGCACTGACGGTGCTGGAAAAAAGCGGTACTCCGTTTGTGGTTGATGAGGTACACCGGCGCCTGGTGGAACTCATCCGCGATGGAGTGCAGGTGCAGAACTTAAAAGAAGGAGTGCCGCCATGGCAGCTGCTGCACATGACCCTGTTTGAGGTGACCCTGCCCGAACTTCCGGGCAAGGAAGAACGCGAACATCAGCTGGCGGAGATGTTTGGCATGATGGAGCAGTTTTATGCCGGCATGCAAGGGGTTGGATTTAAGAAGAAAAATGAGCACTACGTACTGGAGGTCGCCTCTCCTGAAGGGAGTGACCATATTATCTTTTATGTGTCGGTGCCCAATCAGTATATTGATTTGTTTCAAAAACAGATACTTTCGTTGTATCCCAATGCGACACTGACCGTCCAAAAGCACGATTACAACATATTTGTAGAAGGAGGCAGTGCGCAGGTATCGGTGGCGAAGCTTAAAAAACACCCCATCTATCCCATACGCATGCGCGAACATTTTGACACCGATCCGTTTGCGGTACTGCTCAATGCATTTTCAAAAATAGAAAAGGAGGGCGGCGGTGCCGCGTTACAGGTGGTTGTGCGTAGTGCCCCGCAGAAGTACCTCAGCTCCTATGAGGGTATTATCAAGCGGGTGCGCAAAGGCACGAAAGTGAAGGAGGCGATACAGCGCAGTTCCTTTACCGGAGAGCTGGCGCTCGGTTTGAAAGAGGTGTTTGCGGGTGCAGTCAAGCCAAATACGGATGATACCCGGACACTTCCCGAACAGGAGGTGGATCAAAACGCCTTGGAGGTGTTTACCGAAAAAATAAAAACTCCCATTGTGGAGACCAATATCCGTATTGCGGTTTCCGCCAAAACAGAGCAGCGCGCGAAGCAAATACGGTCTGAGATTGAAGCGACGTTTAACCAGTTTGAGTACACCCAAGGTAATCGCATTCAGTTTGCACATCCAAAAGGACGAGCACTGAAGCGTACAATCAAGGCGTTTTCTTTCAGAGAGTTTTTGCCGAAGCAAACTATGCCGCTGTCGCTGTCCGAGCTGGCGACGTTGCTGCACTTTCCTGCCGATGGCATTGATTCCTCTCCGGAGTTTAAGCAAGCACACGCAAAAACGGCAGCCGCGCCACCAGAGATCCCCTCGTCAGGCACGTTGCTTGGGATCAATGTACACCGCGGCAGCGAGCGCATGATATACATCACTCCTGAAGACCGCATGCGCCACTTTTACATCATCGGACAGACGGGTACGGGTAAGACGGTGCTGATGAAAAACATGATACTGCAGGATATTGCCTCCGGAGCGGGTGTGTGCATGATTGACCCGCACGGTACGGACATAGAAGATGTTTTAAGCGCCATTCCGCCCGAGCGTGAGCAGGACATTATTTACTTTGACCCGTCCCGCATGGACCGCGCAATCGGCTTTAACATGCTGGAGTATGACCCGCAAAAGCCCGAACAGAAAACCTTTGTGGTCAATGAGCTCTTTTCCATCTTCCAGAAGCTCTACGGCGCCAACCCCGAGTCCATGGGACCAATGTTTGAGCAGTACTTCCGCAATGCCACACTGCTGGTGATGGAAGATCCGGACAGCGGCAACACGTTGATGGATATTTCACGCGTGATGGCAGACGCACAGTATCGGCGCCTGAAGCTGGAAAAAGCGCGCAACCCCGTGGTCACACAGTTTTGGCGAGATATAGCCACCAAAGCGGGCGGTGAGGCGTCACTGGAAAATATCGTGCCATATATCGTGTCCAAGTTTGATGTCTTTACCGCAAACGACTACATGCGTCCCATTATCGGACAGCAGAAGTCCGCGTTTGACTTTCGTGAGATTATGGACAACCGCAAGATACTGTTGGTTAACCTCTCAAAGGGGCGTTTGGGAGAGATCAATGCAAACCTCATCGGCATGATTATGGTGGGGAAGATTCTCATGGCGGCACTTTCCCGCGTGGATGATCCGACCAGAAGTTTCCCCGACTTCTATCTGCATATGGATGAGTTTCAAAATATTTCCACCAACTCCATTTCCGCCATCCTCTCGGAGGCGCGCAAGTACAAACTGGGACTCACCATCGCACACCAGTTTATCGCACAGTTGGACGACGATATTCGTGACGCCGTATTTGGCAACGTCGGATCTCTGGCGGCGTTTCGTGTCGGATCCGAGGACGCACAGTTTTTGGAGCATCAGTTTGGACCAACCTTTGACAGCAACGATTTGATGAATATCCCCAACTGGAACGCGTACCTGAAGGTGTTGGCAAACGGAACCCCTACCAAACCGTTTAGTGTCCGCACCATGCCGCCGCAAGAGGTGGATCACACTCGTGTCGCACGTCTGATTGAACAGAGTTACCAACAGTACGGTCGTCCGAGAGAGGAGGTGGAAGCGGAAATTGCGCAACGTTATCAAAAGCCGACTCCCACAAACGCTGATCCATTTGCTATGCTATAGAGACCTATGGTTTTTGGAATGAAACTTTTTCATGAAGTACCCAAGGCACGACCTCATGAAGGTGAAGGATCGGGTGGTGCGCGAGCTATAGAAAAGAAAAAGACACAGCTAAGAAGACAGGAGCGCCAAAAAAGAACGGTGCATGAAAACGGTGATGCGCCCGTGCCGGACACAGCTATGGCGGCTGCATTTAAGAAGGCACAAAAGATACAGGAGGGTGAGGCGCGGACAAAAGTAAAGAATACCGTATCGGCACAAACCGAAAAAAAGGTGGTTTTAGCACAGACAAAAGAATTAGAGAATGTAGAAAATAAAACACAGCAGGCATCACCAGCAAAATCAGCTATTTCACATACACAGAAGCAACAGTATAAACGAAAAGGTGTATCATCCGGTACAGTACCACAAAAAGGGTCCAAGAAGCGGTGGCAAGGGTTACGTTTTGTTTCAGTACCGAAAGAAGAACTTGAGGAAGACACCTTTCCAGAAAATCCTCTTGTCAAAAAAATAGAAGAAGAGAATCCGCAGATGTATGCGTCAAAAAAGCAGGACGCCTCTATCACGGTCAACGTGGAAGGGGATTTTTCAGGACAAATTGGTACCATCGGACACCATGCCGAGTCGCACGGGGGTCTCACACAGCGGGAGGGGATGCAACACGACGTTGTTGATGAAGATGCCGGAAATACTGCTGACAACATAACGGGAGATAGACCTGACGAGTCTGCACCGGGAAAAAAGCTACGCGCACCATCGCACGCAGAGGTGTCCAGCAAAGCGGCGGAAACGTCACATACGGCAAGGGTCACCGAAGAAGGGGTTGCACAAGGAAAGGAAGCTATTCCAACAGAAAAGCAGAACAACGCACAGGGGACAAAGGAAGATCGTGCGGAACAGAACGATTCTGGTGCCAAGAACGAAAAAGTGGCATTGCCTGAAGAGATTGCCACACAGATTCA
>WFTF01000071.1 GCA_015485575.1 Patescibacteria group bacterium
AAACACACGTGATTGTCGGTTTTTTGGCAATACTGGAGTCGGTAAAGCAGGGGCACATCCTGGTTGCACAGCTAAGGCGCTTTGACGATATAGAAATTGAACAAGAACGGGCAACAACGCCAAAATATTTGTAACATGAAAATGGGGCGCACCCTTCGGATGCGCCCCGCCGCCCCATGAGGGCGGTGTTCGCTTGAGGGGTATAAGCCCCTCGTTGTGCCCTTCACCTACTCTCCCGGTGAAGGGCGCCGCCCAACGCCCTCAGGTGGGGCGCAGCGCCGGCCAGTTGTCGCGCTCAGTCAATTCATTATCGAGAATCGCGCTCGGCGGCGATCCTCGCGGTTGCGAGAAATAGGACATTGTTGTCCTCCCTTGTTGCCCCGCCAAAGCGGGGTGGTTTTCTGTTTGCCGGCATGTGCCGGCGTTCGATGTCGAAAAATTCGCTCCGACACAGACAATGTATCATATATCACAGTTAATACCAAGCACTGCACAAGTGTGCTGTGGATTTTTCAGGAACTTGTTATACTAGACCTAAAAGAAAGACAATATGGAGCTTCCCGAGCAAATTGAAGGATTGCTGTTTTATAAGGCGTCCCCGATGACATACGTCGCACTTGCGAAGATTTTGCATGTGTCTCCGGAAGATATACAAGAAGCGTTGCGGACACTGCAAAAGCGTCTTGAGGACAGTGCGCTGCGTCTGAGCATGACCGATACGCAGGTGCAGCTGGTGACTGCTTCCGAACTGGATACACTCATTGAAAACGTACGCAAAGACGAGCTCAAGCGAGACATCGGTAAAGCGGGAGCTGAGACCTTAGCAATCATCTTATACCGAGGTCCGGTCACTCGCGCGGAGATTGACCGCATTCGCGGGGTGAACTCCGCGTTTATACTGCGTAACTTGATGGTGCGCGGACTGATTGAGCGAAATACGGAAGGGAAGTTCCATACCTTCTGTGTCACTCCCATGCTCTTATCGCACCTGGGCATTACTCATAAAACAGAGCTGCCAAACTACGCGCAGGTGCTTGACGAACTTGAAGCGTTTGAAGCGTCACTCACCGAAGAAGCGTCCACATAAGGTATGGAAGACACACCGCACACAACAGAAGACCGGCGTGAAGACACAGTGCATGTCTTTACTTCAACGCAGACGGAAAGTATTGATTCGGGACATATACCAGTTATGCAACAGCTTTTGTTGCTTGCGTCACTGCTCTTTTTACTCTTTGCCGGAGCAGTCACCCCGAGAGTGATATCCTTTTTTCAGGAAGAACCGAAGTCTGTTCCCGCCTCTCCCATTTTAAGCGATCCTCAATCGGGTACACCTACCGACACCCAAGCAGAACCCGTGGAGCCGTTTTCCGAAATTGATATAACCGCAGAAGCCGCCTATGTCTGGGATGTGCGAGAACAGCGAGCACTGTATAAAAAAAACGAGACGGAAGCACTCCCGCTTGCCTCGGTAACCAAACTCATGACGGCACTGCTTGCGTATGAACTTATCAGTGATGAAGAAGGTGTACCGATACAAGAAGATGCCATACGGCAGTATGGCAACAGTGGGTTGCTTGAGGGAGAAGTGTTTGACCGCCTTTCACTGACCGACCTGGTGCTCATGTCCTCTTCCAACGACGGCGCGTACGCACTTGCATCCGCTGCGGGAGCAAAGTTGGATCCGAACAATCCTGAACGTGCCTTTGTATATGCAATGAATATTCGTGCACAGGAGCTCAACCTGCAAAATACAAGTTATAAAAATCCAACCGGTTTGGATCTCTCAAAAACTGAAAGTGGTGCAATCGGATCGGCAAAAGATATGGCATTTCTTATGGAGTATATGATTGCAAACAGCTTTGATGTTGTTGCGGGCACTGCACAAACACAGGCGCGTATTTATAGCAACGAGGCGTACCATGAAGCGGCAAATACCAACTACTACATAGATCAAATACCCGGACTGATTGCCTCAAAAACCGGCTATACCGATCTTGCAGGGGGAAACCTGGTGGTAGCGTTTGACGCTGGCTTGAACCGCCCGATCATCGTGTCGGTGCTTGGATCAACACGCAATGATCGTTTTACCGATGTGCTGCAGTTGGTAAGTGAGGCACAGCGCTACGTGGCACAAAATTAGCATATGGAATCTTCACTGATAAAAATACTCATACCCGCGGTTCTCGCGTTTCTCATAGGGATACTCATCACACCCGTGGTGACACACTATCTCTACAAGTACAAAGTGTGGAAACGCACAGGAGGCAAGCAAGCCCTGGGAGGACATGAAGCTGTTGAGTTTAACAAACTGAAAGCGGCAGATGAAACCAAAACACCCCGCATGGGCGGCATTGTCATATGGAGCAGCACCCTCTTAACCGTACTGCTGCTTGCGCTGCTGTCGTCTGTGTTTGAAGATTCCATCTTTTCCGATCTGAACTTTATCAGCCGATCGCAGACATGGATCCCAATGGCGACATTGATTACCGGTGCCGGTTTGGGATTCCTCAATGATTTCTATGACGTCACACACAAGCGCAACGGCGTCTCACTCAAGACTCGTATTTTACTTATCTCACTGCTGTCCGGAATGATTGGCTGGTGGTTCTACAGCAAACTCGGGGTGAACACCATAGGTATCCCCTTTGATGGCGCGCTGTATGTCGGATGGCTGATTATTCCGTTTTTCATCCTCATGACCAATGCCATGTACGCAAGCGGGGTGATTGATGGGATTGATGGGCTGTCTGGAGGGGTCTTTGCGTCCATCTTCCTCTCGTATGCGGGAATTGCATTGATACAGTCACAATTTAACATTGCCGCACTGTCCGCAACCATTGCCGGAAGTATCTTGGCATTTTTGTGGTTTAACATACCCCCCGCGCGATTCTGGATGACTGAAACGGGAAGTATGGCACTGACACTAACGTTGGCGGTGATTGTTTTTATGACCGACAGCTTGGGAGAGGGGAAGGGAATCAGTCTCTTTTTTGTGGTCGGCTTTTTATTGATTGTAACGGTGGCATCCAACATACTGCAGCTGACGTACCGACGTCTAACCGGTGAAAAACTCTTTCGCATCGCGCCACTGCATCATCACTTTGAGGCAATAGGATGGCCATCTTATAAAGTCACTATGCGATACTGGATTATCAGTATCTTTTGCGCCATTTTCGGCATAATTCTTGCTGCCATTGTTTAAATAACCCTCTCCACCATGACAAAAAAGGTAGACCGTACATTGTTGATTATTGTGATAGTACTCACAACGCTGGGGTTTTTAATATTTTCCTCAGCATCGCTGGGTCTACTGGCACGAGACGGAGCACGCTTTTCTTCTGTTGCCTTCAATCAGATACTCTTTGGCATTGTGGGAGGCGGTCTGAGTATGTTTCTAATGAGTCAAATATACTATCGCAATCTGCGAAAATACGCTTTTTACATCTTTTTATTCACTTCCATACTTGTTGCAGCGGTATTTGTGCCCGGACTGGGATTTGAACACGGAGGAGCTCGGCGTTGGCTTGCCATAGGTGGATTCACTCTGCAACCATCTGAATTTTTCAAGTTGGGTTTTATTATTTATATGGCAACACTGTTGTCCGGCATTCATAAACAAATAGATTCGCTTACGAAGGGATTGTTCCCATTTACTGTTCCGATAGCAATCGCAACCTTTCTACTGCTATTACAACCGGATACCGACACCTTTTTACTCCTCGGTATTTCAGCACTGGCAATGTTTATTGTCGCCGGTGGGAGCTGGCGCATGGTGGGAATTATGGCAGTAACGGGCATTCTACTTCTTTTATTTCTTGCCTTCACGCGTCCATACATCATGGACCGTTTAACGACTTTTCTCAATCCGTCCGAGGATCCGCAAGGTAAAAGCTACCAGATACAACAATCATTGATTGCTATCGGTTCGGGAGGTCTGCTGGGACGCGGCTTTGGACAGAGTATTCAGAAGTTTGAATACCTTCCGGAGCCCATTGGTGATTCCATCTTTGCGGTATATTCGGAAGAATTCGGCTTTCTGGGAAACCTGCTACTGATTAGCTTGTTATCATTTTTTACCTTTCGAGGATATAAAATTGCAGCACGCGCAAAAGATATGTTTGCCATGTTACTGGTAGTCGGAATCATAACCATGATTATCACCCAAGCGTTCCTAAACATAGCGGCCATGCTCGCCATCGCCCCACTTATGGGTCTGACTTTGCCATTTGTCAGCCATGGGGGTACGGCTCTGTTAAGCACACTTACCGCAGTGGGTATTGTGCTCAATGTGTCTAAATATCAAAAAAAAATATAATTGACCATGATACACTTTGAATACGCATCATAGTATGGAAAAACGTATTGTATTAGTCGGCGGAGGCAGTGGGGGGCATTTTTACCCAAATATCGCAGTGGC
>WFTF01000072.1 GCA_015485575.1 Patescibacteria group bacterium
ATATATCACACTATACGAGAGATACGATGCTCAAAGATGTCACACCCAACTCTCCGGAAATTGTTGCGATATATCGCAACAATCTCTACCTCTCCCATCTCTCACCAGAGCCATGATGATTGCCGTGCGTTACTGTGTCAACATAAGGCACCCCACATTTTATTTCGATATATCGAAACAAATACGGTTACCGATTACAGGTGTCATTCACCTATCACATATTGATACAATATGTCGTATTGCAAACAAATGGATATTCCTCTGATACTATGTGCGCACGGCATTGTATATTACACTCAACAGATGCAAAAACGACCGACCTCGTAGAGGCCGGTCGTTGGGGATATCAGTCTTTCACAAAGGTAGGTGCCACTATCCGAAAGCAAACCTGAAATGCTTCAGAACACTTGCGAAACTTCAGCACTTGAGAGGTGAAGCGTTCCACTTCCGATGCGAGCTTCGGTGGCAGCTGCTCTATCAAAGCAGGGTCACGTTGCCACGGAAACGGTTTTCCGTCAACACGTTCAGTGATCGCATCATCGCTGACTATATATACTTTGCTGCCCAGTGCGGTGTGTATGTCATCCTCATACGAGGATACGTCATCAAAACTGAGGTAACCGGCAAACACCAGTTTTGAACAAAGTTTCTTGTACTCTTGGGGAAGGCGTTTGAATTCACCGGTATAGGTCTGTACTGCCGTTTGCAAAGCTAATAGTGCCTTC
Organism: Patescibacteria group bacterium; assembly: GCA_015485575.1. Taxonomy (GTDB): domain Bacteria; phylum Patescibacteriota; class Minisyncoccia; order Phycocordibacterales; family UBA918; genus OLB19. Next base: position 726 of record WFTF01000072.1, read on the forward strand.
TCCTCAGATGTGATCTGTGGGAGTGTTTGCGGGGCATAATTACACAACAAATCAACCATAGCTCGTACTTCCGGTGGTGCATCCTTAGAGAGCGTCTTTAGAACGTCATTAAATTGCATGCATGAGATCCTTCTTCTCGGTTCCGTCCGTTAAATATTAAATATTAAAATACTATTATTGTCAACAATTTGGGTAAATACGCGCCTCAAACGAAGTGAGTTGGGGTGTTGGAAAATGCCCGGCGCCTTTGGCGCCGGGCATTTTCTTGCCGGTTACCTACCGACAACACTACTGTCCTTCTGCAGGTGTGTTTCGTATGATCACCGACTCTATCACCACAGGATCAACCGGAACATCACCGGGACCGGTTGTAACCGAAGATATGGCGTCAACCACTTCCATGCCCGATACAACCCGTCCAAATACCGGATGCTTGGAACTAAAAGGAGGCTTGTCAAAGTCCAGTCCGGTATTATCAACGGTATTTATGAAAAACTGACTGCCTCCGGAGTTTGGTTGTCCGGTGTTCGCCATGGCAATGGATCCACGCGTATTGGTGAGGTTTTCTCCGGAGACAAACTCATCTTGAATGGTGTACCCCGGACCTCCCTGTCCATACGTTGCGATATTATCCGTCTTGGAGTTAGGATCTCCTCCCTGAATCATAAATCCGTCAATAACACGGTGAAACTTGGTTCCATCATAGAACCCGTCTTCTGCGAGTTTTATGAAGTTCTTTGTGGTAATGGGCATTTGATCAGCATAGAGCTCTACTTCAAAGATACCTTTGTTGGTTGTAAATACGGCAATCGGGTTCATGGTGTTACTTATGTCTGCGTTCGTTTGTTTTTCTAATACTTCCGGTGCCAGCGGTGCTTCAAACGATTCACTCTCCTGGACGTCTCTTAGTTGCGGCACTTCACTTTTATTATTCGTCATAAGCACCAGCCCAACAACCAATACCGCCGATACCGCAATCACTCCTACAATCTGTGTAATTGTGGTCATATAGTGTTTCATTTTACTTTGGCTGCACTGTAATAGTTAGAGTCACCACCGTATCCCCGGACACCAGTTCAATGGTGTGCTCTCCCAGTTCTTTAATGGGAGACTTGATAACAATTTGCTCCAGAGGCACTTCCTGTCCCGTCTGTTGCGCAATGGTCTCGGCAATAACTTCGGGTTTTATCGCTTGAAACAGACGTCCTTCTTCATTGGCGTCAACGGTGATTGATATATCAGCTTCCTTCGCTTTGGAAACCAACTCCGTGAATGCCTCATCAGCTTGTGCCTTTGCCGCTTCATTACTTGCTGCTTGCGCCTGTACCGCTTTCACATTTTCCGGTGTTGCCGGCTTCGCCATTCCCTGAGGAATCAACTTGTTCATACCGTAGCCACTGGGCACTTCCACAATATCAAAACGGCGTCCAATCTTTGCAACATCCTGTAGCAGAATCACTTTCATATATTTTCTTACTTACACATGTAATTATGGCACTACTATAACATTTTTGTGTCCTGCCGGATAGATTGACCCATTACCTAACCTTTATTCTCCGGATACCGTACTGCTCGCACGAAAAGGAGTGCTTGAAGCAAAAGACAAGTCTCCCCTGAGATACTTCAATGCCGCCTCCATTTGAGGATCAATGTCTTCCAACATTTGTTGCGGTGTCCGTTCCACCACTATGTCCGGAGTCAGTCCTCCTTCTGATATAGAAGTACCATTTGGTGTAAACCAGCGTGCAATGGTCACCTTCAGCGAAGCTCCGCTTGGTAAGTCCACCAGTTCTTGCACAGACCCCTTACCAAAAGATTGCTGTCCCATGAGGGTTGCGATACCATGCTCTGACAAGGCTCCGGCAAGAATCTCCGCCGCTGACGCTGAACCACCATTGATAAGCACCACCATCTTTTTTGGTGCAAAATCACGCAACGTCTTACCACTGGAACGATAGACCTCCTCTTCAGAACCATCACCAAAATTTTCACGCACGATCACTTCCCCTGCGGGTATAAAGTATGAAGCGATGGATACCGCACTCTGCAAAAATCCACCGGGATTGCCGCGCAGATCAAGAACCAGCTTGTCTGCCCCGCTTTGTACATACTCACGCAATGCCTGCTGCATCTTCATTTCCGCCAACGCATTAAAGCTATACAGCGCAATAATAAAGACATCACCCCGCTGCTCCGTTTTGATGGTCGGTATCGTAATGGTATCCCGTACTACCGGAATTTCCAGAAAGTCTGTTTCTCCCTCACGGTAAATGGTCAAACGCACTTCGGTCCCCTTCTCGCCACGGATCAATTTCACCGCCTCATCAATAGTCATATTTTCGGTAGAGGTGTCGTCAATCTTGACAATCACGTCTCCGGCAAGAATGCCGGCATTTTCAGCGGGGGTATCCGGCAATGGTGCAATAACAGTTATCACACCATCTCGTACTCCCACTTCCATCCCTACCCCACCGAAGTTGCCGGAGATTTCTTCATCAAACTTTTCAGCATCAGACGGAGGAAAGAAAACGGTATATGGGTCACCATACGCCTCAACGAGCCCGGATATTGCACCTTGCACCTTTTCTTCCGCAGACAGCGGAGCAGTTGTGCTGGATGCTGCAAATTTTTCATCCATGAGATTCCACACACGCCAAAACTCAGACATGTCCACGGTGGTGTCCGGTTGTGGTGTACGGGCAAACAGTGCAAACAAGCCCGCCTCCATGGATAATCCGTTTTGTGATGTACCCATTTGCATTCCCGAAAAAAAAGCCGCGCTGGCAAGCAATAGTGCCAGCCCGATACCCAGATAATTCCTTGACCCGTTTGCTTCTTTCTGGGACCTACGATAGTCGTTCTGTCTATGTTCCATGGAAAGTATTATTACACAGAAGATGCATTTCGTACAAACATAACGTGGTACACTAAAGAAAAGAGGTACCGTTCATGATAACGCGCTACGAACAAAAAAACAGAACTTGGATTGACGTACTCAATCCCACGCCCGAGGAAATCAAAGAAGTCGCCACAGAAGCGGCGATTCCCGCGGATTTTACACACGACCTGACCGTCATGATCCCTCACAGTAAGACGGTGTATGAAAAGGGCGCACTGAAAGTAACACTTGACTTCCCTATAGTACGACGTACGGACATCAACCACCCTCATGAGATAAAGTTTATTGTCACCAAAACACATCTGGTCACCATTCGCTTTGAAGACATAGAAGCACTGCATCGATTTGGAAAGGAATTTGAAGTGTTGTGTGTCTTGGAAAATGGGAGACAAAAACCTACCATTACTCTCTTTATCACCATGCTCACCTTTCTCTATGAAGCGATGAATCTCAAACTGGACTATATCGCAAATAAACTCAAAGATATTGAAGAAGAGATATTCAAAGAACACGAAAAAGAAATGGTATTTGAGCTCTCACAGATAAGCAGACGCCTCATATCATTCAAGCAAACCATTGCCGCGCATGAACACGCATTGACACAACTGCGCAGTGGGATCGGAGTCGCCTTTGGTAAAAAATACGAAAAAGAGGTGGACATTCTGGAGCATCACTACAGACACCTTACCCGACAACTCTATACCTTGGATCACACGCTAAACGATTTGAGAGAAACAAACCATGCGCTACTTTCCACTAAACAAAATGAGATCATGAAGATATTTACCATCCTCGCTTTTATAACCTTTCCACTCACACTTTTCACCTCAGTTTTTGGAATGAATACCGTCGCCACCCCCATAGTGGGAAATCAATCGGACTTTTGGATTATCATCAGTGTCATGGTGGTGGTATCCATCTTCTTCTTCGCCTACTTCAAATACAAGAAGTGGATATAGGCGTATTCAGCTATAAACTGCCCCACACCCCAGATCTGGGGACGTTCTGCGACAACAGCCGATAAGGTAAGGTGCGCGGAAGACGGCAAACACTTTATGTTTGCCGTCTTCCGCGCTTCTGTTACAATCTAAACACTATGTTCACACTCTTCAAGAAAAAACAGAAAGAAGTAACATTTCCTCCCGTCACCCTCTACAACACGGAAACGAAAGAAGTTGAGACATTCGCTCCCCTTTCTGAAAAAGAAGTACGCATGTACACCTGCGGACCGACCGTCTATGACTACGCACACATCGGCAACCTGCGCGCCTATGTCTTTGCAGATACGGTAAAGAGAGTCCTGCTCTACAACGGTTACCAAGTCAATCACACCATCAACTTCACCGACTTCGGACACTTAAGCTCTGACGCTGATTCGGGAGAAGATAAAATGATGAGAGGTCTCAAGCGCGAAGGTATGGATATATCTTTGGAGTCAATGCGTACGCTCTCAGACAAGTACATAGATGCGTTCAAAAGAGACATAGAGATACTCAATATTCTCCCTCCCTCACAGTTTGCCCGTGCAAGCGAATTTGTCACCGAGCAGATTAAACTCATAGAGACGCTTGACCAAAAGGGATACCTCTACGAGACGTCCGACGGAGTATACTTTGATATATCCAAGTTCCCCGGCTATGGACGCCTGGGCAATATAGACATTCATGCCTTACAAGAAGGTGCACGAGTGGAGGTAAACAGCGAAAAGCGACATCCTGCAGATTTTGCCGTTTGGAAAAAGAGTACTCTCGGCTGGGACAGTGCTTGGGGTACGGGATTCCCTGGCTGGCACATTGAGTGCTCTGCCATGGCATTTGCCACACTCGGCAAGCAAATTGACATTCATACCGGAGGTGTGGACAACATGGCAACACACCACAATGGCGAGATTGCGCAGTGCGAATCTGCAACGGGGAAACAGTTTGTGCGATACTGGATGCACAGCGAACATGTACAGATAGATAATGAAAAAATCGCAAAATCAGAAGGCAATAGCATCATATTGCAGACACTGATTGACCGGGGATACAGCGGGGACGACTACCGCTACTGGCTTCTGCAAAGTCACTACCGCAGCAAAACAAACTTCAGCTACGAAGCGCTCTCAGCTGCCAAACAAGCACTGAGTCGCCTGAAACGTCTGATGTTTGTGGATTGGAAGGATGAACGGCAAACACTCAATACCGAAAAACAGCAAGAAATGGTAACCATCATCAATCAAGACATGGATACCCCCAAGCTCATAGCATGGATGCATGATGCCAGTAAAGACGAGACGCTCAGTGTCGGAGAGCGAAAAGCGCTACTGCTTGAGTGTGATGCACTTTTGGGTATTGGTCTTTCTGATGATCCGCAGGAAGGACTTGACGCACTTGGAGTCATTGCCTTTGCCGACCTCCCACAAGATATTCAAGATATGGTTACCGGTCGCGAAGCGGCGCGTGTGGCGCGAAACTGGGAAGAAGCGGACCGTCTGCGAGACGCCCTGCTTTTAAAGGGGTACGAAGTAACCGATGCACCCGAGGGTACGCAAGTCAGAAAAGTGCAGCCCGCACAACCCTAACCCCCCTGTGTCCACACATATGGCTCCTTCTATGAAAAATTGTGCAATTAATTGCGCAATTTTTCATTACACCCTCTTCCGGTATCACACAACCCGTACCCCAAACCTTTCTCTCAAAAGAAAGGGTTTTCGCATACACATATACACCTGCTATATACATATTCTCCCCAAATCCCCAAAATAGGCAGTTTATTTTTTCATGGTAAAATGGTGTCCATTGAGATATGGCTGAATATGCACCAGAGTTAAACCGCAATCTGCGTATGCCTCCACAGAATACCGAGGCGGAGCGCGCGCTTATCGGTGCCATTATGCTCAAGCCGGACGTGATGCACGACCTATCTGCAATGCTGGTGCCGGAGAGCTTCTATTCGGAAAAACACCGCAAAATATACCAGGCGATTCTGACCATATTCACCAAGGGTGATCCGATAGATCTGCTATCGGTAACCACACGCCTCAAGAAAGACGGATTGCTTGAGAGTGTGGGAGGAGCAAGCTACATAACCGACCTTACCGAAACTGTACCGGCTGCCGGTAACGCACACTACTACGCCGAGCTGGTGCAAAATAAAGCAACGCTTCGCGGTCTTATTCTCGCAGCGGAAGAAATAGCAGAAATGGGTTATGCAGACACTGAGGATCTTGACGAAACGTTAGATCAGGCAGAAAAGAAAGTCTATGGTGTTACCAACGCTACAACCACAACCAAGTTTAAGACCATCGGCAACTCCCTAAGCGAAGCGTGGGAGCGCTTTGAGTACCTCAGCGCAAA
>WFTF01000073.1 GCA_015485575.1 Patescibacteria group bacterium
CCAAAAGTACGGGATGACTTCCTGCGCGTGGGGACCGACCAAGTCACCGTGCAGATTGCCTACCCAGTCAATGTGTACGGACCACCGGGACACACCATGTGTGTGATGCCGGAGAATACCTTCTCGTACGACACAAGTGCCGCGCGAAGAGGGTATATCACCGTCATCCCGCCACAGGTCGGAACGTGGATTCCTGTCACCCTGTGGTGGCAGAAGAATCCGCAGTGCTGAAGAAATCCCCACCCGATAGATTTCGGGTGGGGACTTTTTGTATATGTCAGAAAACGTTATCTGTTGTTTACCGGAACGTTTGGAATATTCTGAATATTCTCCTCTTTTGAAAATCCAAGTCCTCCTGCAATCAAGTTTACTATTCCGAAGATGGATACCATCACTACAAACCCGACAATAGACCAGAGCATCAACTTACGTCCTTTGTCCCGACTGTCTTCATCACCACCGCCGAGTATGAAGTACTGGAACATTCCATATATAAATACCAGTAGCGCTATACCGAACACCAGAGGTATAAGCGTCCCATTGATAAACGAGGATACGTCACCGAGAAAGTCGTTAATTCCTCCAAACTGCGCAAATGCAAACACAGGCACAACAAACAACGAAAGTGCAATAGTGTATAGACTAAACTGCTTCATAAGACTGACTATATATTTACCTATATACCTGCATTATACAGAAAAAAGAAAATAAAAGCACCGAAAATAACCACTTCTGTGTATATCTTGTTCACAATTTAGCGAAAGAGTGACTCTTGCAACAGCTTCAATATACCCCAAATACCAAACATGAAAACCAATGCAATAACTCCCACAAGTGCAATCTGCTTTCCTTGTGCAACTGACTGTTCATCTCCCGCATTCAAAACCCATGCTTTAATGATGCCCCACGCAATAACAAGAAAAGTCAATGCGAAGATAATAGGTACCAAAAGCGCTATAAAACCGGTGAACACACCGACAACATCTGCAAATGTGGAAGTGTTATTGAGCATACGTCATTAATTGTTTATTGAGTAACTTGGGTTACCGTGTTGGTAATAATATCAAGCAATAAGTTTGCTCCGAGAATCAGCAATCCACCAACAAGAGCGTACAATAGCGCGCTGTGTGCTTGTTGGATTTTTGTAGGGTTGCCTCGAGCAGTCACATACAAAAACCCCGCCCAAATAATGAAAAAGACTACAAAAGGAATCGCAAAGACCAGCAGTATATCAATAATCGCCTTGAAAAAGTCGGGTATTGAGGAAATAGATCCGTCTAACGGGTTCTGCAGAGTCACCGAACCGCTCACCTCAGGCAGCCTCCCTCCGGACTCCGCATTGCCGGTCCTGCCCCCGGTATCAGCACCTCCCAACTGTCCTCCTGCATCCTGCGCAAGTGCGGACATGGAAAAAGACAGAAACAGGAGCAGTGTCAGTAAAGATAAAAACATCTGTCGCATACTAATACTCTAACACTAAACGACTAATGGCGTCACCCACTGCCGAACTGATGCGTCGACGATTGGATACCACATCTTCAATCATGCGCATAAAAATACCTGTTGATGCATCCGGATCTGGATCCAACCAGGTGCGAGCGATAAGTGCGCTCTGCAACATGGCACTACGGTATGGATCGCTATCTCCCGCTGAGAGCAGGTCACGACGCACCGGCGCCATATTGAGATTGCGAGTCAATTCGTCGGTATACTTGGTAAGACTTAAGCGCTGCGCCGCTGCATAGGCGCCGTTTGGATTTTGTGAAGCACGGGGAATCGCAAACCCGTAAAACGTACCATAGGTGCGCAGGGCGGTGGCAGACGCACCTTGCGGTACACCGGCAACATCAAAATTGAGATTTGGATTTTTTTTGTCTATGTTTTTCGCTTCCGAACCAGGCCCGAAATATATCGCTAAATCACCCGAGAGAAAGGCATTTTGATCATCCGGCATTGCGCGGTTCCATGAATAAAGAGGGCTGTTTGCATTGCTAAAGTTGGTGAAAAATTGCACACTCGCCTCAAGTGGTGCACGTGTGGCTACGGAAGAATTATTGATATTCACCCGGTAGCCACGTTCATCTTCCGACACCAGATCACTGCCTGACTGTATAGCAAGCATCATCAGTATCTGTTTTGCGTAACGTACATTGCGAAACTCACCAAAAGCAATGGCACTGCGCAGTATATTGCGATCATTGTCACGGACGGTCACTTGCGGCACCACTGACGTCACCACCTCTTCCCACGTGCGAGGCGCTTGCGCCAAACCGTTGGAAGCGAAAATATCACGATTCCAATACATCAAGAGCGGGTCAACCGCAAATGGCACTGCATAGACACCGTCTGTGCGTGCAAAAATCTCAGCACCGTCTATGTATGTGCTGCGAATGGTGGCACGCGTCATCGTCTCGTACGGTATGGGCAGCAGTTTTGCACGATGTTTTACCAAACTATCCGCGGAAAGCACGATCATATCCGGAGAACGTCCTTCTGCGATTGCATTGACCAACTCATCATCAAACGTACGTTCGTCAATTTCTCGGTACTCCACCACCTGAAATGACGCATCCTCTTGTGTTACACTCCGAAAAGTGGCATCAAATGCATCTTGATCCAAAGTGCCCCAAATCACCACACGACTTCCAAACGCGAGTTCTTGTGTTCCGTTTGTTCGCTTATACTGGCTCAGAAGTACCAAAGATAAAAATGCCAGAAACAGAAATACGCCCAGAAGCACTATTTGAAACGGTCTTAGGTTCATCATGATTGTAACAGTCGCATATTTATTATACCTTGCACCACCACATCTTCGCGCCCCTTCTTTGCCGCACTGTGTGTAAGTATGCGAAGTATGAAAAGTGCACCGTCTGCTTATGGTTTGCGAAATGCAAGTCCATAGTGATGGTCGCCCGCATCAAACTCTCGCTCATACACAAACCCTTCCTGCTCGCACAGGTCAATTGCTTGTGTCTGTGTAACTACCGCGTCAGGGTGTGGTCCCAAACCTGCAAATGATTCTGACCAATCTATGATAAAGAGCTTTCCTCCTGATCGCATCGTACGCGCCATCTCCCGCAGTGCCGTTGTCTTATCCTCCAGTTGAAAAAACGTATTGACCAGTAGCGCCACATCCACAACTCCGTCCGGCACCTTGGTCCCCCCTATTTCCTCCAAGTCACCCCAAAGAGGACGCACCTGATGCAACCCCTTACTTCGTGCCAACGCACCGATTGTGTCCACCAGATCTCTCTGTATTTCACAAGCATACACCGACCCCTCCTCACCTACAAGATTGGCGAGAATCTCAATAAAATAACCACCGCCCGCTCCAAAGTCCGCCACAGTATCACCCTCGCGAATATGAAAATGTGTTGCAACCTTGCCGGGTACTACAAAGCGTCCTTGCAGTTTCACTCCCGTTGTACTTGATATATCATCCATAGATGACACCAGTATACACCGAGTGTTGGACACATGAAAAGCAACACTTTGGGATACACCGCGACAACGTACGCACACTCGTTAGATCGTACAATCAATGAGGCAGTCCCGGTAACTGTGCACAGACGTTAGCTGCCTGTGTACTGCTCTTGGTTTTCTTCCAAAAGACACAATTAATTGCGCAATTAATTGCGCAATTTTCACTCACTTCTCTAAGAAGATTCCGCCGTACCTTACCTTGTTAAAAGCGCCAACCTTTCTTTCGAAAGAAAGGTTGGCGCTTGCAGTACCCACTGCTTTTACTTTTTTACTTTGTTATAGCTATGGGCAATGGTCAATTGCACTGCGTGCTTAGAAGTACACGATGGTGGCGATACTGTCCCCCTGCTTCATGCGCATTACCTTGACCCCTTGCGTGTCGCGTCCCAAGGTGGGCACATCTTTCAACGGCAGTTTGATAACCTGTCCATTTTTGCTCATGACCACCAACTCGCCGTCTGTTCGGTCTTCGGGGGTAAGTGCGGCAGCAC
>WFTF01000074.1 GCA_015485575.1 Patescibacteria group bacterium
ACAAGATACTGTTTGAAAACGAGCACTGGCGTTTGTGGGAAAACGCCTTCGTGGACGGGCGCGGCATGAAAACCGCCCTGCTGATTGCAAGCAAAGAACACTGGCGTGCTCTCCAAGACATACCTCGCAGTGCATGGAGTGCACTCTATGATGCACTGGAGTACGCGGAAGAACACTTTGATCTTCCCGGCGGTATGCTCTTTATGCGCTTCGGAGATATGCGCATGAACGCGGGTACCGTCCCGCACCTGCACATCAACCTCTGGGTGCCCAGCGGGGAGAAGGAGGTGCGTGTGCCCATCTTCAAAAAACCCGAAGATCGGCAGCGAAATATTGCTCGCGCGGCAGCCTTCGCGCGGCGGTATGAAGCGGGCGAAACACCGTAACAGGTAATTGACGGCGGCCATTTGGCCGCTGTTTTTTCATGCTGTCTGAAAAACAAGAAAGTGGCTATGGCATAATAGTCACACATGCCGACACACACAACAACAGAAACACACTCCCGTCTGTACATGCGCATTGCCCTTGGAGTACTTGTCATAGCCGTACTGACCATGACTGCCGATTTTATATCGGTTGTTGCAATGCAAAAAAATACCACTGTCAATCAACGCCAAGCGGTAGACAAACCGTTTCCACTGGGAGTGGATGCGCGTGCAAAACGCATTACCGAACAGCCAAATGTGGAACGCTACCTGCAACAATACATAGCTCAAAAACCTCTCTCAAAAAAGGTTGGTTTCTTACGCAAACTGGAGGCAAAGCTCTTATCACAGCAGTGGTATCAAAACCTCGCCTCGGCAAATACGCGGATACTGGTGATATACCCAGGACAGCGAAGAGAAGAAGTTGTGAAATCCTTTGGCGACATTCTCGGGTGGGATGAAGAGCAACGCGCCATGTTTCAAAAAGCGGTCACCGATGCAGTTCCCAATCTCAGCGAGGGAGTCTTCTTTCCGGGAAAATACATCGTCTCTGCACAAGCCACCCCAACAGAGGTCGCACAAATGGTAAGAGATAGGTTCCAAACACAGATACAAAACCGATACACCACACACATCTCACAAGCGGTTTCCTTGAAAGACGCCTTGATTGTCGCGTCACTGCTGGAACGAGAGGCATACACCTTTGAAGATATGCGCATTATCTCCGGTGTGATATGGAAACGACTGTTTGCCGACATGAAACTGCAACTGGACGCAAGTCTGCAGTATGCCAAGGGGTCACAGCCATATCAGCGGAGCTGGTGGCCGTCTGTACAACCTCGCGACAAATACATAGACTCACCCTATAACACCTACCGACACAAGGGGCTGCCACCCGCACCCATTGCAAACCCATCTGCAGCTGCGGTGCTTGCGGCACTCAATCCAAAAGATACCGACTGCCTGTTTTACTTTCACGATGAAAGCGGTACTCTCTACTGCTCACCGGACTACCCCACACATGTCTTCAAGCTGCAAAAACTCTATGGACGCGGTAAATAGCAGGTACACACCGTATACGTCAACATCAGAAAACGCTCCCACACTTGTCTAAATACCACTGCTGCGATACATTCTTATATGGAAGACCGACAATAATGGAGGCACTCAATGCATATACACTATGCCCCACCGCCCATCAGCCCGCAGTGGCTTGCCGATGCGGTTTTGCATGCCTATCCCGCGCACCGTGCATCTGGGAGATTGATTGAGGAGCTGGTACATGAATACCTCAGACTCTGGCGTCTGATTGTACACTACCCCGATAAGCGTGTGGTTGCACCGGGACCCATTATCGCCGTCCAGCGCGTCCATTGGACACATCGCAGGCGATACTTTGAGGATTGCATGGCGTACTTTAACCGCTATATCTTCAAGGAGTGTGTGTGGGGCGGGCATCAGGATGTTGCCGGTACGCTGGATACGGTGCGTTCCTACCATGAGTTCTATGACACAGATTTGCCGCCGGCATGGAAAGACATGCAAGATGCCTACAATCTCGGCAGAGCGCACCTTCGTTTAGTCCAATAACCTCCCCACTGAGGGAGGTTATTCTGTCATAAGCCCTTCACTACGCATCCAACGCCACACGCAAAACCTCAACCCCCTCTTCTTTGAGAAAGGTATCTCCTTCAAGAACTGCGTATCCTTTTAGGAAAAACAGTTTTGTAATACCCGATTTGGCAATCAATCGTGCACAATAGGGGCATGGAAAATCGGTAACATATAGCTGAGCTCCTTCTGTTGCAATACCGCGCTTTGCCGCCTGAGCAATCGCCACCACTTCAGCATGTGCGGCGGTGCTGTAGTTGATATGTACACCGCGCTTAAACAGTGCGCGCGCGTCCCCCAGTATATTCGGCAGTTCTTTTTCCGGCATATGTTCGTTGTGTGTGACAAACAGTACCTGACTGTCTTTTACCAGCGCTGCGCCCACCTGTCGCCACCAGTCAACGGCATTGGATGCCTCATGACACACATCTGCAAAAATCTCCTTTTGAAAATCAGACAAGGAAACCGTTGTATGTGCCTCCACCGCTTTTTCCTCCCCTGTATTGTCCCGATGCCAGCGTAAGAAAATATCTATGTAGGTCACCTGTGCAGTATCAAAGTAGGTATCTACAATTTCTCTGCCAATGTCTTCTTTGGGAGTATAGATATGCAGTGCTCCTTCCTGCTGCAACTCCTGCAATTTTGCCGGTGTCAGCTCTTGCAGTGATATATCAGTTACCGTACGCAGTGCCGGAAGCAGTGTCGCACTTGCAACCGCGCGCAGGCGGTCCTTCCGATTGAGATAGTCCAGTGAATCCTGCGAGGCAAGTACCTGATCCCCCACCACAAACAAGGTGTTCACCTGCTGCGTTGCAATCTCTTCCAAGAAACGAATATACCCTTGGTGCAAAACGGGGATATACGCGATCGCAATTCGTCTAGACATCTTTCTGTATTTGGATTAAACGCAGCTTTGCACTGGTGCTCGTTTCCGCCTGCGGTTCAAGCAACACAATCTCGCCGCAGTAGCGCGCCTTTTGCGCCACCGCTTCATCATCATGTTTGGTGGACTTGGACAGTACCAGTATGTCGGGAGCTACTATTTGTATCAAATGATTGTGCGGATCATTCGCACCTTTCAGCGTAATCACGTCCGCATGTCGCACATGCGACAGTATGAGCACCCGTTCATCTTCAGGCACAATTGGTCGCTGTGGTCCCTTGCGCTTCTTTACCTTCTCGTCACTATCCACCCCCACAATCAAGATGTCACCCAGTTCTTTCGCTTTTTCCAGGTACTGCGCATGACCGATATGGAACAAATCAAACGTGCCCGAAGTCAGAACAATACGCAATCCGAGTTTTTTCCAATACCCGACCAACTCCCGCAACTTGCGGTGATCGGGTATGTATCTATCCTCAAAACAAGTACGGTCTCCAAAAATGCCTGCGTTAATTGCCATAGTCTATTCACGCTTATTGTGCCTGACAGTATACCGCACCTCTCTCAGTTCGTCAGTGCGTATACGTAATACACAATACCGACACCAAACAGACAAAAAAGAAAAGTCACGGTATACTGCACCCGTATGACACACAAAACCCCTATTGTCATAGTCGCCGGGATGGGAAGGCATACGCGCGCTATTGGTAAAAAAAATGCGCTTCTTTGGCATGTACCAGAAGACCTCAAACGCTTTAAGCAACTGACGCTTGGACATCCGGTAGTCATGGGACGTAAAACGTTTGAGTCTATCGTAGATATTCTTGGAAAACCACTACCGGGAAGAGCAAATATTGTCATTACACGAGACACTGCATATACCTACCGAGGGGTACAAGTTACACACAGTCTCCAAGAAGCACTTGATACAGCTGCAGCAGAAGACCCTGAAGAAATACACATCGGTGGCGGTGCAGATATCTACCGACAGGTACTTCCTCAAGTCTCTCGACTATACCTCACCTTTTTTGACGACAACACAGAAGGCGACACCTTCTTCCCCGATTTTGAAGAGGACTTCACCATCACAAAAGTACACCCGAAAAAAGAGCACAACGGACTTTCCTATCAGTGGGTGGACTATATACGCACAGTCTGAGGAAAGTACATACAATTGCTGCCACATATTCACCCGCCTTGAAGACTAAAAAGGGGCTCCGAGAATTATTCGGAACCCCCTGTTCTGTCCTACACTGCTTGCAATTTCCTGCCTGCCGTATGTGCCAGTTTGACTTCTTGACGAGTCACTGAGGCATATTGAAGAATTGCCTGCAGCGTCATCATGTACTTACGATCAGACATCGCCACACCCTGCATCGAGAGCAGTTGATTTTGCGTACACCAGTATCCCATGGAGTAAAACACAGACCGAGGATTCAACAACTTTCGCTTGCGCGGAATGCATACCCCCATCCAGTGAATCATTTTTCCGTAGGGAATGACTTTCGTGCCCTGGTACTTGTTTCCATACGTACTGCCTATATACACCAAGTCGTTACGGTGCACACGATGGGTGATCGTGTCCCGCATGATGTCCATTGCAGTATCACGCACCGTCCCCTGCAACTTGTACTGCGGAGGCACGCGTACCTGCGGCGCACCGTTTTCCAGTGCACTGCGGGGTTGAACCAAAAATACACTGTCCGTGCGCGTGGACAATATCAGCACCGCAACACGATGCGGCAGAAACGGACGACGCCTTTGATTTGCAGCGATGAACTTGTCAACGTCTACCGGACGAATGAAGGCGGCGCGCTTGGACACTTGGAACATGCACTTCTCCTTTTCTTTTTCCGCAAGCAGTTATAGCAAAAAATAAAGCCGCGCGCCAGAGGCGCGCGGCTTTATTTTTTTGTCTGACTTAGTCCTTCACATGTACCCCCATACTCTTGCAGGTACCTTCAATGATTTTCATCGCCGCCTCAATGGAGCTGGCGTTGAGATCTTGCATTTTCGCTTCTGCAATTTCTCTAATCTGATCTTTGGTAATATCTCCCGCCTTTGAAAGGAGGTTTTTTCCTGATCCCTTTTCTTTTCCAATTGCTTTGAGAATCATCCGTGACGCGGGAGTAGTCTTGCACACAAAGGTAAACGTGCGGTCATCGTACACGGTAATTTCAACGCGAACCACCTCTCCCATACGATCTCGCGTCTGCTCATTGAACTGATTTACAAACTCACCGATGTTAATACCGGCCTGTCCGAGCACCGGACCAAGAGGTGGAGCCGGTGTTGCTTTTCCTCCGACTGCCTGTACTTTAATCTTATTTAATACTTGTTTTGCCATGTTGTGTATTTTAACTATTTTGTAGCAAGGCGACGCAGTCCATAGCAACGACGCCTTTGGTAGAAGCCCGCGTATCGTACAGAAAAAATACTATTTTGGCAAGAGAAAGACTCATGGGTATATACAGATACATACAGAGAGAACAACAACCAAAACCCTTCATTCGAATGAAAGGTTTTGTTTGTCATTTTTCAAGTTGTATATGGAAAGGGGGTTAAATCTTTTTGACTTGGAGGAAGTCTAGCTCAACAGGAGTTTCTCGCCCAAACATGGAGACCAACACCTTCACCTTGCCGCTGACTTCATCAACCTCACCCACTTTCCCTTCCAAGTCCTTAAAGGGACCGTCTGAGATAATGACCATATCATCAATACTGAGGTCCACCTTGTGCTTGACGGTGTCATCATTCATGATGTTCATCAAGGACTCGTACTCTTGCTCGGTAAGCGGCACCGGCTGTGTACCACTTCCGACAAAACCGGTTACCCGAGGAGTGTTCCGCACCACATACCATGACTCATCGTCAACAATCATATCCACCAGCACATAGCCCGGGTATATATTTTCTTCCTCGGTTACCCGTTTTCCGCCTTTGACACGCACCTTCTTTTCCGTGGGTACCACCACGTCAAAAATCTTATCTCGCATATTTAGGGATTCAATACGCTGCTTGAGGTTGCGCGCAACAGCATTTTCATACCCGGAATAGGTATGAATCGCATACCAGTGTCGCTCACCTCCCGTTTGTTGTTTTTGCATTGTCATACCGCTTTTTGTTACTTGATAATTGCGTTCAGTGCAGTGGTAAAAATGTAGTCAAAAGCGCTCAAAAAAAGCGCAACGAGGCCGGAGATAACAATCACCAAAATGGTATATATAAACGCCTGCTTCTGTGTGGGCCACTTCACATGCTTCATTTCCGCTGCAGTGTCCCGAAAGTAGTTTCCTATGCGACTCATGGTAGATATTTTAAGTATAATAAAACACCCGCACTGGGTGATGTTAATGCCCATTGTACTCCTGTTTTTTGAAAAGTAAAGAGCCTACACTACTTGATTCGATACACAATTGTCACTTGAGCGGTAACGCTGTCTTCACCGACAGAAATATCAGGCACCACCATCTCCTCCGCAAGAGCAATCTCTGCGGCAGCTGAACGTCCCATAGGTACAACAGGAACACCATTCGCACCTTCGCTGAAACGTTCTATTTTACCCAAACGCACTCCCAGCTCCTTTGCAAGGCGTTTTGCTTTCGCCTTTGCGCTGGCAATCGCCTCCAAGCGCACTTCTTCTTGCAGGGCTTCAGGATCTTCAAGTTCAAAAGATAACCCACTGAGGTTTGTAGCACCACGTGAACCCACTCCCGCAAGTAACTCACCCGCTTTTTTCATGTCACGCACCTTCACCTGCACGTTTTGCGTCACTACATAGCCCACCAACTGCCGCTTGCTCTCGCAGCCGAAGTTCGGCGCACAATCTGTACGCACATACTCGTAGCGTGGGTAGGCATTGTATCCGGTGGTTTTTATATCATTCTCTTGCACTCCTCCTTCACCCTTAAGAAAGCTCATGATGTCATTTATTTTCTCTCCCGAAATACGTTGCGCGGCTGCCACATCTTCCGCTTGAGCTTCAACGGTAAACTGAAACACCCCCACATCGGGCAGTACACTACGTTTTGCTTCACCGGTGACAGTAATGGTTGCCTGCGTACTATTGTTTAGAGAAAGTATGTTTAAGGCACCGGCGGACAATGCGGCCAGTGTCAGAATCAATGAAACTCCCAGTGCGGCGACAATCAGGCGCATGTAGCGATATGAAAAAAGTGTGTCCATGATAGTTATGATTTAGTGAATGATAGTTTTATTGTATCCCAAATACTCTTAGATGCACAGACGCGATTAAACTCTTCCATATCTTCCGTGCTGGGTACCGGAGGCACAGGCTGCTTACCCATTAAAAAGTACATCAGCGACTTTTCATTTCCCACATGCTCCAGCGACAACGCATGACCGAATTCATGCGCGAGCACCACCCGTAGCTCATCCATATCTTGGAACGCGTAAATATCAATGCGCTTATCACTACTGTATGTACCTTGCGTGAACTCACGTGAAGTACCAAATGTATCATTATACTCCTGCACACCACGATTGTACGCCTCAATCAATCTATTGCCCTGCTCACCAACTCTGTTTATCTCATCAACCAGATTATTCAGCTGGCGTGAGAGTGTGTTCAGCTCCTCTCGCTCAACATCAAGATCATCTTTACGCTCCTGCAAAACCGCGTACTCTTCCGGGTCCGCACCACCTTGTGCATTGAGTGCCTCTACCTGTGTATTGTATGCCGCCAAGTTTTTTTCGTAGCGTGCCACCTTTTTGCTGTACTCCACTTGTAACCTGTCATATTCGGTAACCAGTTGATTATAACGCCGATTGATTGCATCAGTCACACTCTGCGTTTCATCCAGCTTCTCTTTGAAGTTACCTTCGGCGTCGGTGGTTGCTTGCCGTTCATCATAGACAAAGTTTATGGTAAAGTCGGCATCATCTCTATAGGTAAACAAATTTTGTCCTGTCGCATCCTCCCACGCACTTTCCGCTTCCGTGATGACTAACTTGGCTTCATCAAAGCTCAGATCAAATGAGGGGTCAATATCCCCAATAGTATACGTCAACGGGATGGGGCAAATCGCCTGTGCGACATAATAAAAATACCCTCCCGCAAAAAGCAGTACCACAATAAAACTGACGGCAAAGCCCTTTCTCATACCGGTAGTATATCAAACCGAGACACACTTGTTGCAGAAACCTAAGTCTTCAGTATACTACACGTGGAACAGAGGGGGTAAAAGGGGGTAAGAAATATGGAAAAAATTGTTTCTGTTGCTCTCAAGCGTGACAAGTACATTTTCAGCTTACCCGCCCCCGCGCGGCACGGTCACTGTATGTATCATCCGTTTGTGATGCATCAGTGGGGAGGCAACATACTCCCCGATGAGCAGGGATTCTTAACCAGTGCCGGACGCTTCGTAGATCGCAAAGAAGCGGCACAAATTGCAGTTACCGCAGGTCAAATTGAAGCGCCACAATGGGGATGCAGGTTGTTTTCTGAAGACCTCTGGTGAAAGCATCAGATGTTACGTGGCATATCACTAAAAAGCGGGAGTGCTTGCAGCACTCCCGCTTTTCAAGCAATACACTAGTCCCAATCAAGCGAACCGCTGTTTTGATACTCGGTTACCTGTGTTTCAAAGAAGTTCTTCTCCTTTGCCACATCAATCACCTCGCTCATCCATGGGAATGGGTTATCAGTACCGTACTCAGTTTGCATACCCAGACGTTCAAAACGACGGTCCGCAATATGCTTCACATAGTCCTTTACCGTAGACGGGTTGAGTCCCAAAAAGCCGTTTGGCATTGCGTCATCCACGTAGTCCATCTCCAACTCAACCGCTTTTTTAATCTTCTCGCGTATATCCGCCTGGAAATCTTCGGTCCATATCTCAGGATTTTCTTCTTTGATGGTGTTGATCAGGTCAATACCAAACGCCAGATGGATGGACTCGTCGCGCAGAATATACTGGAACTGGTCTCCAATACCCACCATCTTGTTCTGTCGCTTCATGGAGAGCATCATGGCAAAGCCGGCGTAGAAGTAGATACCCTCCATGATGACGTAAAAGCCGATAAGGTCATGTACAAATTTCTGAATACCCTCAACAGTATCTGTCTTAAAGTTTGGGTCAAACACACTCTGTGTGAAATTCACTACAAAATCATCTTTCGCTTTAATGGAGGGTATCGTCTCATACATGTTGTAAATCTCATCAGGATCCAACCCCAATGAATCACAACAGTAGATAAACGTGTCAGTATGTATCGCCTCCTCGTACGCCTGTCGCAACAGGTACTGGCGCGCTTCCGGATTGGTTACGTGATTGTAGATAGCCAGTACGATATTGTTTGCTGTTAAAGATTCCGCTGTGGAAAAAAATCCAAGGTTCCAGAGAATCATTCTCCGCTCATCTTCGGAGAGTGCACCCTCTCCTTCTTTTTTCCAGAGCTCAATATCCAGCTGCATGGAAATCTCCTCCGGTACCCAGTTGTTGTTCACTCCGGCTTTGTAGTGCTCGCGCGCCCACTTATACTTCATGGGAAGTATCTTGTTTGGGTCTGTGGTGTTGTTGTTGATAATTCCTTTCTTTTCCATAGATATGTATTTAAGTGGTGTGTAATAGCTGTACTGTACGCATTATTGTACTCCTCTTCACAAAAATGCCAAGCTTGAGAGAGGTTGAAAAAGAGGTACCCAGCGGGGACTGCGTGTCGCGTCACACAATCCCGGACAGGTACCTCTTCTCCTATTTGATTTTCAGTATACCGTGACCCTGTTTGTTGCACTAGATACGGTCCGTGGAAATCCGCCGTTCTACCAATGCAACCAGGTAGATGGTGATATTATTGACATGACTCACACATCGCATCTTCCGCCACATGCAGCTTGATATCCTTTTTCGGTGTCACAGACGTAGACGTAGCAGTGGCAACCTTTGATGCATCTATCTCCTCCTTTTGGATAGGTGATGGTGTTGCTACCGGCGAGGGGACCGCTTGTGTTTTTTGCGCCGCAACCTTTGACTCTGAATCTTTTTTACGAATCTGGGTTCCCGCTGCGGATATGGTGGACTTTTCCACCTGCGATGCAGCAAGGGACCTAAGGTAGTAAGTTGTCTTCACTCCCGCCTCCCATGCGTAGAGGTACAAATCACTGATTTCCTTACCGGACGTACCCGAGTAGAAGATATTGAGTGATTGAGATTGATCAATCCACTTTCCTCGAGCTGCGGCAGCTTTGACCAACCAACGCATATCAATCTCAAATGTTTCCTTGTACTTCTCCTTCAATTCCGCAGGAATACCCGGAATCTCTGCAATAGAACCGTCATGATACTTCAGTGCATCAAGCATTTCCTTGTTCCACATACCCAATTTCTTAAGGTCATTTACCAAAGCGGTGTTGACTATGATAAAGTCTCCGGAAATATTTGCTTTCACATAGATGTTTTTGTAGATTGGCTCAATGCCCGGAATGGCACCGGAAATATTTGCGGTGGTGGCGGTTGGTGCAATCGCCATGCAGTTGCTGTTGCGCATGCCGTACTTTTTGATGGACTCACGCACCGGCCCCCAGTCAAGTGACTCGGTTGTGGATACACCGGTTGGCAATCCGCGGTTCTCTTCAAGAATCTTAATGGTATCAACCGGCAGAATACCGCGATCCCACTTACTGCCCGGAAAACTTTCATAAGCACCCCGCTCACGTGCCAGATTACTGGATGCCAGAATAGCCGCATGTGCAATCACTTCCATGGAGCGGTCTGCAAATTGGACACATTCTTCAGAGTCAAAGTTGATATTCATTGCGTACAGCGCATCTTGAAATCCCGCAATACCTAACCCAACCGGTCTGTGTTTCATGTTTGAGTACTGCGCTTCTTTGGTTGGGTAGAAGTTTATGTCAATCACGTTGTCCAACATGCGCATTGCCACTGTTGCGGTATCACGTACCAAATCTTCATCAAACTTTCCATCAACGATATGCGTATGGAAGTGTACCGACCCCAAATTACACACCGCTGTTTCCTCTGCTGAAGTATTGAGGGTGATTTCCGTGCAGAGATTGGAGCTATGCACCACGCCGGCATGATCTTGCGGCGAACGAAGGTTGGACGGGTCCTTGAAAGTAATCCACGGGTGACCGGTTTCAAACAGCATACCAATATGCTTTTTCCAAAGATCAACCGCCTTCATCTTTTTGAAAAGCTTTATTTCACCGCGGTCAGCCATTTCTTCATACTTGGTATAGTACTCTTCAAACTCTTTCCCGTAGGTCTCTGTCAGTTCGGGAGTTTCATCAGGAGAAAACAGTGTCCAGTCACCATTCTCTTTCACGCGTTTCATAAAGAGATCGGAAATCCACGCGGCGGTGTTCATATCATGCGTGCGCCTCCTTTCATCACCGGTATTCTTACGCAACTCAAGAAAATCAGGAAAGTCATAGTGCCAATTTTCCATGTACACACACGTCGCACCACGACGACGTCCGGACCGGTTTATGGCAACGGTCACATCGTTGGCAATCTTCAAAAACGGTATGGTTCCCTGTGAGGTGATGCCGGCACTTTTGATGAGCGCCCCTGTGGCGCGCAACTTGCTCCACGCTGTACCAATTCCTCCTGCCCACTTTGAGAGCTGTGCGTTATCTCCAAAGACTTTGAATATATGTTTTAGATCATCCTCAACTACATTGAGGTAGCAAGAAGAAAGTTGAGGATGTGGTGTACCGGCGTGGAAGAGTGTTGGAGTGGACGGCACAAAGCGTAGCGTTGACATCACTTCATAAAACTCAAGTACTCGTGCGGTTTTATCTTCCTCATTCAGTGCCAGCCCCATGGCAATGCGCATCCACATAAACTGTGGTGTTTCAAGAATCGTTCCATCTTCCGCACGAACAAAGTAGCGGTCATGTAGTGTTTCCGCGCCAAG
>WFTF01000075.1 GCA_015485575.1 Patescibacteria group bacterium
CTGCCGAAGCTGACCAGAATTTGCTGCTCGGTCATATCCTCCTTCCCCGCGGTATTGTCAATGGTTAAAGGCATTCTATATTTCCACTGACTTGACCAAAACGGATCCAGCAAACCATACTCTCTGTCTCCTATTGCCTCAATCCAAAACTCGCCCGTAGACAATGCAGGGAACTCCAGCTCCATTTTAAAGTACTGGGTTTCACCCGGTTGGATAGTGTACCGTTCCTCACTGCGAGCACGCACCTCAAACATGTTCGGTACGGTTTTTTTGCGCGGTCCAAGACCTAAAAAGTTTTTTACCTTTTTCAGCAACCCCACTTTTTCCTCAACATCATCAAGTACTACCGGTCGTTCCTCCCAGCCTCCTGCGTACTTGGTCACCTCATAAGTACGTACCTGCACATCATTTTGAACACAAGCGGTATTGTCACCATCTAAGAAGTCACATTTCTGTACCACCTGTGTGGACGGGCAGATATAGTTGTTTTCATATGCATCCTCTTCCTCAGACACATACTGCAGTGTATCTTCATTAGGAATCAATGACAGTGGTGCATTTTCCATCACTGACGAAAACTGCGCAAAAGCACGTGACTGTGTGACTGTGTTCAACACCGTTGAAGAAGACAGCATCATACCCCCTTCCGTAGTTGAGGACAGAGCATTGTCAGCATCCATGATCGGCGGTATAGGCGGAACATCTTCCCCCATACTATCTCCCGATGTGGCAGAAGTGGCACGAATAGATGAAGGTGATATACCAGATGTCACAGCGGGAGTAGTTACTCCGGGTAACGCAAAATCAGCCGGACGCTTAGTGGTATCACTCAGCGGCTTATTTACCGGCTGCCATGCGTTGGCACAGCTGTACGAGAAAGGTCTGTACTCAGGCACCACCACACGTTTTGGTTTGTTTTGATTCCACTTCTGGAGTGATACAACCGTGCCTACCTGTTTGGGGAAATAAGTCTTCAGTGAGAATGTGTCTTTCTTTTTGCCGGTGTTCGTGACACTGAAGTATGCGGTGGTTTTTGTTAAACCATCATAGACATTTTTGTCCGACTTGATAATCAGTGTTTCTCCGGTATTTTCATCGGTATTTTCAAATACAATTTTCTCCTCATCGGTAACAAGAATGTCTCCAGATAATAGTGAATTATCAAAACCATCATCACCGATCATCTCCTGTATATCCATCTCGTCTATGCGCGGTGCTCGTACCGTGAATACCTCAAGCCAAACACTGTCAATAAAGATATTTTCAAGTGCAAAAAAATTATCTTTATATATGAGTTTAATCTGCAAAGTATCCAGCTGCTGTGCATTTTGCAGTTCCGGAATGGCAAAGAGATAAAAGCCGCCGTTAATACTGTTAGACGCTTCTTCGTCAATGATCACTGCACCACTCTCCTGCCAAGTTTGTCCATCATCCAAAGAGTAAGCAATGGAAAGTTGCTGCACCTCTTCACGGTTTACCTTGCGTTTTGCCGCAAAGGACATACGCAACTGACCACCGCCAAAGCGAAGTGTCTGATCAAAAATCGGCAAACCAAAACCACTCAACGTAATACTTCGCACCAGACAGGTGTCCACACCATCACACTCCTCAGGTTCCGTTTCTGGCAGTGGTTCCGATACGGAAGGAAGAAGGTCATTAGATGTGGAGGAGTACAGTGCAGTATTCGTAGAATTTTGGAAGGTATCCACTTCCGCACTCGGCGTGGTACCGGTCGCACTCTGACTTTCTATCTGTGTTGTGGTGGCGGTAGTGGATGTCGCAGCAGGAAATATCTCATCTGTAATCGTCCGATTTACTGACGCTTCGCTCGGTGAAGTTGAAGATGAAACGATAGTATCTTGACTGTCTTCTGCAACAAATGTCTGAGAGTCTGTTGTGCTCGGTACAGTGGAATCCACTTGTATAGCGTCAGGAACAGTTTCGGGGGTAGTACTACTTGTGAGAACTTCTTGTGCAAAGGGGAACACCTGCTTCACTGCATTAAAGACAAGATTGAATATACCGGGCGCGTCAGTCTTCACCGATACCGAAGTGGCACTTACCTCATCTATGGTAGCATTTGTATCGGATACCCCAGGTATACTCTTTGGCACAGATATAACATCAACACTACTACCTGCTCTTGAAGAGGTGCTTACAGGCGACGCTTCTGTCGTACTGGTGGGGGCGGCAAGGATTTGTGTCTGAGTATCTATGGTGGTGCTTGC
>WFTF01000076.1 GCA_015485575.1 Patescibacteria group bacterium
GAAGTCTATCGGCATACTTGGTAATACGCAGCATCCACTGCGGCATATCCTTCTTATCAATTTCGGTGCCGCAGCGCTCACAGGTATTGTCCGGCAGCACCTGTTCGTTGGCAATGACGGTGTTGCACCCTCCACACCAGTTCACTTTCCCTGTGCCACGGTAGGCAATGTCATGTTTGAAAAACTCGGTAAACATCCACTGTGTCCACTTGTAGTAGCCGGGGTCTATGGTAGATGCAGTCTTGTCCCAAGAAAACGCTGCTCCCATGCTTGCAAGCTGTTCTTTCATGTAGGCAATGTTCCCTTCGGTCCATTTCTTTGGGTCTTTGTTGTGTTTTATAGCGGCATTTTCCGCCGGTAGTCCAAAGGCATCAAACCCCATGGGGTAGATAACCTGTGTGCCGGTCATTCTCCGATAACGTACGTAAATGTCAGGTACCGCGAAAGCATACCAGTGGCCAATATGGAGGTTCCCAGAAGGGTATGGAAGTTCCACCAAGACATATTCTTTTTCTTTGGAAGTATCGCGCTGTCCAAGGTCATAGATACCACTTTTCTTCCATTTTTCTTGCCACTTTTTTTCAATGGCCTGATTATCAAATTTCTTGTGCATATACCTCCAAATTTATGGCTAATTATAGAGTCTATTATGCCTTCATATGAAAAATAGTCAAAGAGCAGAACGACAACCTGCGGTTGCCGTTCTGATCTGCTTCTACTAAATATATATGCCACCTATCGTACTGTACCCTCTTTGGTTTTTGTCCCCCGCACTTCTTTTGAAGCATACTTCACCATCTTCATGGTTCCAATTTTAGTTTTGATATGGGTATCTATCTTCCTGTATTAATACTCCGTACATTCATCGGACGCGTCTGGGGAGTCAGTTTTTTGGAATGCTTGCCCAATAGAATCCAGTAGCTTTTTATATACATGGTTGTACTCAGTGATATTCCAATGAACTACCCTAAGCTCACGCCACAGGGTATCAAACATAACAGCAGTGTTTAGTCAAACAACGTAGTTGTTTGACCGGTATCTTGTTCACCTTGTTTTGCAATATAGCGTTCTATGATCTCAGTAGTAATACCGACCGTGGAGACAAAATATCCTTCCGACCATAGACTGTCGGTACCCCAGTAGTGTTTTTTCAGTATGGGAAACTGCTTTTTAATATTGCGTGCAGTATTCGTTTTGATGAGGCGAACCACTGACTCAACGGTCATCTGTGGTGGAATTGAAACTAAGAGGTGTATATGGTCCTCATCGTGGTTCGCCTGCTTGAAGTATAGCTTTGGGTAATGTTCCGTGATTTCCAGCAGTTTCCCATACAAGTATTGCCAGAGATCATCCGTGATCACTTTATGACGGTATTTGGTCGGAAGGACCAGGTGATAGTCACAGAGGTAGACGCAGTGGTTGTCTCTTCGATACTCAACAGGTTTTGGCATTCTTTCATACTATCATTGAGATGGCGAACAAGATACCGGAACTCACTCCATCCTCGGGCTGATGCCACGGGGTATTTGTGTGGAATAACCCCCAGACTCGAGCATACGTAGCGCTTGCGTATCAAGATCAAGGTTAAAATCTACGCTAAATAAAGTAAATTATCATAAATACAATAAGGCTCAGCTTTGTGCTATACTGTACCTACTATGAACGCAAATGACCTGCAAGGCGCACCGAAACTATTTGCTGAAAATATAAAAGTGGGTTATACCCCCGAGTATTTTGTAATGGGTATCAGCTCGGGTGCACAGGCACAGTTTTACGCCCTCTCCCCCGCGCATACTAAACGGCTTATCCAATATCTGGAGCACGAGCTGAAAAACTATGAAGAGCAGCACGGTGAGGTGACCGCGGAATGGAATCCCAACGTCATCAGTCCGGTACAGCGTTACAATCCTCCTTCTGAAGGAAGTTGAGGATATGCGTCTTTTCTGTACATTCTGTATTCAAACGCTCGTTAGAAGTGCGTATATCAGGTGGTCGTTATAGTAC
>WFTF01000077.1 GCA_015485575.1 Patescibacteria group bacterium
CTACAGACATTGCTGGAACGCCTCTTGCCTCACTTGGAGGCGGGACGTCTTGCGCGTCATCTGGAAATGACTGATGTTGAAGCGTCAATGCTGAAACCACTACACCTGCTGACCATGAAACCTATTCTGTACGTCTGCAACAAAAAGAGTGGTGCTTTTAATTTAGATGAACAAAACGACCCACGCTGGCTTGAGCTGCAAGAGTTTTTCCAAACCACCGCATCACAATATGTACTGGTGGATGCGGGAGTGGAACAAGAATTGAAAGACTTAGATGATGTCGATAAAACAGAGTTTCGCAGAGAGTACGGTACCCAAGATAGTGGCATTGATACTCTGATACGTGCTTGCTACCAACTGCTGGGTTTGATGAGTTACTTCACCACAGGAGAAAAGGAAACACGAGCGTGGACGGTTCCGCTAGGATCAACCGCACCGGAAGCTGCAGCTGCAATTCATACCGACTTTAGAGACAAGTTCATACGCGCACAAGTGGTATCCTTTGACGATCTGATTGCCGCTGGTTCAAAAGCCTCGGCAAAAGAGTTGGGTAAGATGCGCACCGAAGGGAAAGAGTATCTTGTGCAAGATGGAGACGTTATTGAATTCCTCCACTCTTAGTCACCCGAACATATCTGAGTATTTGGTATACTGTCGTTATGAAAACACAGCAAATAGTGTACGGACTGGTTATCGTTGCAATAATTCTTTCGGTAACCGTGCTGGGAAATTACCTTTATACGTTGTATTTCATAGCGGACACGCCCGAGTATAATGTACAACAATCCTTACCACCATCGGAGATACCGACATCCGCATCACAACAAACAGGACCGCCCGAAAGCTATGAGTCTTGCAGGGGAAAGGCAGTGAAAGATTCCTGTTACTTTTACATAGCGGGTGAAAAGCGAGATGGTGTGTGCTACGACATAGCCGGCACTCTTACCTGCGGTCCGGAATTTCCAGAAGGGTAAAGAGGACCATCAACCTTACAAGCAAAACGTAAGTACTATAACGACCACCTGATATACGCACTTCTAACGAGCGTTTGAATACAGAATGTACAGAAAAAACGCATATCCTCAACTTCCTTCAGAAGGAGGATTGTAACGCTGTACCGGACTGATGACGTTGGGATTCCATTCCGCAGTCACCTCACCGTGCTGCTCTTCATAGTTTTTCAGCTCGTGCTCCAGATATTGGATAAGCCGTTTAGTATGCGCGGGGGAGAGGGCGTAAAACTGTGCCTGAGCGCCGGAGCTGATACCCATTACAAAATACTCGGGGGTATAACCCACTTTGATATTTTCCGCAAATAACTTTGGTGCGTTTTGTAGATCGTCGGCTTTCATGATAGATACAGTATAGCATATTAAGCACAGCTGATTGCATTTATTGCCATTTCTATTATGCTCTGTCACAGTACGGAGTACAATCAACAAAAGGAGGACCAATATGTCCTTAACGGTGAAACATTTCAACACTTGGGCAGCTTCACTTGCGTATGAGCACCGCCCCGACTACTTTAACTATCTACGCGAACACGCTGACGACGCTGATGTGTTACATCTGTCTGAAGTACATTCGTGCACAGATGATACGGTGCCAGAGTTTGTGATGCCTGAAGACAAAGGGCATCGCATTGACCCACTGCACGTTAAGCAACTACAACGGCTACAGCAGGTATTGAGTGACACCCACGATGTGCATTTTGTAGCACAGCTGCGTGGTTTGCACGACTTGGATGATTCTCAGCAGAGTGTACTGTATGGCAACGTGACTTGCGTGCGTAAAGGACTAATGTATGACATCAAAGAAGCAGTGGTTTTTGGAAACTTTGGTGACCTCAACACAGAGCATGCGGGGGGAACGCCTGCCGCAAAAAGTGCGCACTCGATACTGCTCATCAAAGATGGGAAATGCTACCAAAGCGGCCATACCCATGGTCACTGGCATCGAAACGGTAAAGTAGATACACCGCATCGATTTATGCAATTCACACGCTTCATGGAGTTCTTGGACAATCATCGCACAGCCGACCCTACTGGCATGTTTGCTGATGCGCTAGTAATTGCAGGTGGCGACTTCAACCTCACCTCTGAGTGTGAAGCTCTTGAGGTGATGCGTCAAGCATCTTCCTTTGTCGGAGACGGGGTAATACTCAATCACGAATTCGCTGAACCTGGGCAGACACTTGAAACACGCACGGGGTGGTATCCAAAGGAAAAGCCACACCGGGAAGCAAACTTTGTGATTGTGGATCCGCGTGCATATGTGGAGTACTTTTCGGTTGATGACTCTGCACCGTCTGACCACTGCATGATTACCACTGTTCTTTCGTAAGACACAAGCCGTCGCTATCGCGATGGCTTGCTTTTTTATATTTTTATTGTACCGTTTCTCTGAATTGTTTTTTTGAAGGAGAAAGCAAATGGCCATACAAGTACTCTTTGGAAACAACTGGGGCGGGCGCATGCAAGATGCACTCATCGACCACGTTGTGCAAAAAGCAGATATCTGTGATGTGATGGCTTTCACGGAAGTGAATCATACACCTAACATGCATGACAGAGATCCTGTCTATAGTACCAACAAAAGTGACTATGTTGCCGGAAACCCTGGCAAGATAATGGTCAACCAGTTTGCGGTACTAAAACAAGCGTTGACTGCGACACATACCGGATACTTTGCAGCGGAAAATACTAGCACTTACCATTGTGCAGTTTCTGGTGCTCGCCATCGCAACGTACACTACGGTGATGCATTGTTTGTGGCTTCTGAAAAGAAAGTTATTGAACAGGGTGCAGTATTTATTCTAGGATCATACGAAGAACGACCCAAAGGCACACCCTCTCCTCGTGTACTCCAATACACAGTCCTCGAGGAGGACGGAGAGAAATATCTCATTGCACACTTTCATGGGGTATGGTTTAAGGACAAAGTTACCGGAAGCACCAAGAGTGACGCTCCGATACGCATCACACAAAGTGCAAATGTACTGACCACACTTGAAGAAATTGCAGTGCGACACAACTTGCACAAGGTGGTGTTCGGTGGTGACCTTAACCTCGACCATAACACGCAAGCGCTACGTATGCTCGAGTCTGGGTCTATTGCGGGCAACTTGCGCTACCGCAATCTCATTTCTGAGTACGGTATCACCAGCACACGAACACCGCTATACCGCGACTACCACACACCGGGTATGTCACGATACGCCGACTATGTGTTTGTCAGTGATGGAGTGCACGTTGAGAACTTTCAGCTGGTCGGTGCCGAGATATCGGACCATCTACACTTGCAGGTTCGGTTCCGGTGAAATACTGTTACGGCGCGAGCGATAGCTCGCGCCGTTTTCTTTATTTACCGGGGTGACTTTTGATACACAATAGGCGTATAATCAAAGTATATGCAACACAACACACCAAAAAAATTTATTCTCCAGCTAGGGTCACTGATAGCACTGTATATATCAGTCACTTCGTTACTTATTCTTATTTTTAATGTGACTAACCTCAGATTTCCCGACGAAGCGTCATACTACTGGGAAAGTGAGAACGCACGAGAAGCAGTACGCAATAGCATTGCAATGCTTATTGTTTTCTTTCCAACATACTTCATTTTTACCCGTCTGAGTAACCAGGATAGGAGAAAATACTCACAAGGGGAATATACATCATTTGCTAAGTGGTTGGTCTATATATCAATCTTAGGAGGCATTCTTATTCTTCTTGCTGATATGGTTGCACTTATTATCTATTTCCTCAATGGGGAAATTACGACACGTTTTGCAGTAAAAGTATTTGCGTTACTTGCAGTAGTGGGTGCAACACTTCACTACTACATCCTTGATGTAAGAGGATACTTCAAGAAGCGTGTTGATATATCTCTGTATTTTGCTACGGGGGCAACAGTGGTGGTAATCAGTAGTCTTTTGTTTGGGTTTTCATATATAGAAACACCTACTGAAGTGCGAGAAATGCGCCTTGATGAGCAACAGGTTACAGACCTTCAAAATATCTATTGGAATATCACTGAATACAACCGTGTATACAAAGAGCTACCGGACTCTATTGAGCAAGCATTCCCACAAACTGACGCTCCAGACGCGCCCGATGGACGTCCGGAGTATCGATACAAGAAGATAGATACCCAGGTATTTGAATTATGTGCAACTTTTGCATTCCCTTCTCGGGACAAAGGTACTGACATCTCAAAACCTGTCCCTGCATTTTACCCGGAAGATCCATCTCCATACCAAAACCAAAATTGGGACCATAAAGATGGTGAGGTATGCTTCAAAAGAAGTGTGGGGACAAAAACTGAAGAGGGTACAGTACGATAGGTTGCATATATATTTAGTAGGAGCAGAGCAGAACGGCAACCTGCGGTTGCCGTTCTGCTCTTTGACTATTTTTCATATGAAGGCATAATAGACTCTATAATTAGCCGTAAATTTGGAGGTATATGCACAAGAAATTTGATAATCAAGCCATTGAAAAAAAGTGGCAAGAAAGATGGAGAGAAAGTGGCATCTATGATGTTGGACAGCGCGATACTTCCAAGAAAAAAGAGTATGTCTTGGTGGAACTTCCATACCCTTCCGGGAACCTCCATATCGGACACTGGCATGCCTTTGCGGTGCCGGACATTTACGTGCGTTACCGGCGTATGACCGGCACACAGGTAATCTACCCCATGGGGTTTGATGCCTTTGGACTGCCGGCGGAAAATGCCGCTATAAAACACAACAAGGACCCAAAGAAATGGACCGAAGGGAACATTGCCTACATGAAAGAACAACTTGCAAGCATGGGGGCAGCGTTTTCCTGGGACAAGACTGCATCTACCATAGACCCCGGCTACTACAAGTGGACACAGTGGATGTTTACCGAGTTTTTCAAACATGACATTGCCTACCGTGGCACGGGGAAAGTGAACTGGTGTGGAGGGTGCAACACCGTCATTGCCAACGAACAGGTGCTGCCGGACAATACCTGTGAGCGCTGCGGCACCGAAATTGATAAGAAGGATATGCCGCAGTGGATGCTGCGTATTACCAAGTATGCCGATAGACTTC
>WFTF01000078.1 GCA_015485575.1 Patescibacteria group bacterium
ACCTCCACAGGAGATTCAAATACAGACTCAGCACTCGGTGAAGGA
Organism: Patescibacteria group bacterium; assembly: GCA_015485575.1. Taxonomy (GTDB): domain Bacteria; phylum Patescibacteriota; class Minisyncoccia; order Phycocordibacterales; family UBA918; genus OLB19. The sequence goes on from WFTF01000078.1 coordinate 46, forward strand.
AGTACACAAGACGCTGCAAACACACAAGCCGCACCTGGCGAAACAGATAGTCAAAATCCACCACCCTCAAACGAGGAAGTAACTACACAAAACGAGCCTAACACCGAAAACACCCAAAACTCATCGGCAACAGAACCATCTGACAACCCCACCTCTACACCCTAAACAGTAATATACTCACCACGACCTAGGTCATTCGATGACCTAGGTTTCGGAGTAGGTGGGTCTGTGATAACAGAAGTGTCAGAGTAGACAGAGAAGACTAGGAGTTCTGTGGGGATTTGTGTATATTGTTGAACATGAATGAACAGAAATTTGAGATAAGTACTGACAAAACACCTGCCGGAGACCAGCCAAAAGCTATCAGGGCACTGGTGGAAGGGGTGCAAGAGGGCATGCGTCACCAAACACTGTTGGGGGTGACCGGCTCAGGGAAGACATTCACCATAGCAAATGTCATTCAAGAAATACAAAAACCAACGTTGGTCATTGCACACAACAAAACGCTTGCCGCGCAACTGGCGCAGGAGTATAGAGACTTTTTCCCGAACAACGAAGTGCACTATTTCGTTTCCTACTACGACTACTACCAACCCGAGGCATATGTTGCCGCTTCTGACACCTATATAGAAAAAGAGTCACAAATCAATGAAGAGATTGATCGTTTGCGACATGCAAGTACACAAGCACTGCTCACCAGACGTGATGTGATTATTGTTGCATCCGTATCTTGCATCTATGGATTGGGCTCACCGGACAACTATCAAAAGGTACATAAAAAAATTGAGCGTGGTTTCGCAATCAATCGCTCCGCTATGTTGCGGCTTCTTGTTTCCATGTATTTTACTCGCAATATGGCGGACCTTACACCGGGCACCTTTCGCGCTGTCGGAAATACCGTTGAAATAATGCCTACCAATGAGCGAGTTATCTACCGACTTGGCTTTACCGGTAACACCGTTGCAAGCATTACAAAAATAGATGCTGTTACACGAAACATTATTGACGAAGTGGATGTGTTCTTTTTATTTCCCGCAAAGCATTTCGTCACCCCTGAAGAAGAGCGGATGCGTGCCATAGCAGACATTCGTTCTGAGTTAAAAGAACAACTTAAGAGGTTTGAAAGAGAGGGGAAGCTCCTTGAAGCGCAGCGACTAAAGCGTAGAACGGAACACGATCTTGCGCTGATTCGGGAAGTCGGTTTTTGCAGTGGTATAGAGAACTACTCCAGACACTTTGACGGACGTTCTCCGGGAGAAGCCCCGTACACGCTACTGTCATATTTTCCTCATACTCCTGATGGAAAGCCAGATTTTCTCACAGTGATTGATGAGTCGCATGTAACTGTGCCACAGATACGAGGTATGTATGCTGCAGATCGTTCACGAAAAGAAAACCTGGTACGATATGGCTTTCGTTTACCTTCCGCAGTAGATAATAGGCCACTGAACTTTCAAGAATTTGAAGAGCGTGTAGGGCAGGTCATATATACATCCGCCACCCCGGGACCTTATGAACTGGAGAAAGTATCAAAAGAGGCGGGGCAAGTGGTTGAGCAGATTATTCGCCCAACCGGTTTACTTGATCCACAGCTTGAGGTACGTCCGGTAACCCAGAGAGGTGAGTATATCGGGCAAGTGCATGATTTTATCGCTGAAACCAAGAAGGTCATAGAAAACGGAAATCGTGTTCTTGCAACAACCTTAACAAAAAAGATGGCTGAGGATTTAAGTGAGTACTTGGATGAACAGGGGATTTCCTGCAAATACATACACAGTGACGTTGATACCATTGAGCGTATTGAGATTTTAACTGATTTTCGGAAAGGGGTTTTTGATTGTTTGGTTGGAGTCAATTTGTTGCGTGAAGGTTTGGACCTTCCCGAGGTTGAGCTCGTTGCGATACTTGATGCGGACAAGTCGGGGTTCCTGCGCAGTGAAACTGCACTGATTCAAACTATAGGCAGGGCAGCGCGTAATGTAGACGGCCGTGTACTGCTCTACGCTGATGAGATGAGCGATGCCTTAAGCTACGCACTGAAGGAAACGCAGCGCCGTAGGCAGCTGCAAATGGAATACAATAAAAAACACCACATAACTCCAAAAACAATCAAAAAGGAAATCAAGTCCATCACCGATCAACTACACACGCGCCATGAAGCGGCACTGGAGACACAACTGCGTGTAGACGTTGACCGATATAAGAAAAATCCTCAGAAAGTACTCAAGGAGAAAAAAAGACAAATGGAAAAGGCGGTTGAAATACTAGACTTTGAAACCGCCGCTGTGTTGCGGGATGAGATCAGATATTTACAGAACATATAGTTAGCGGTTGATGTTTTATGCTATCATGAAGTATATGAAAAAAATACTTATCGCGGAGGATGATATTTTTATCAGAGATATTGCCGAGAAAAAACTGGTAGATGCGGGGTATGAAGTACATAAAACAGCAGATGGTGCGGCGGTTATAGATATGGTGGAGCAAATCAATCCTGACTTGCTGTTGCTTGATTTGATGCTACCTAATGTCCATGGCTATGACATTTTGGAGCAGTTACGAGCACATGAAACTTTCAGTGATTTGCCGGTAATTGTGTTTAGTAACGAAACAGGATCCGAGGTAGAGGAAAAAGCAAAGCAGTTCAACGCATACTACTTTTTTAAGGCACTCACCGGTTCCGGTGAACTGTTGGAAACGATTAACAAGATACTTGCGTAAGTTATCTACAGAAGCGGGTGGGGTTGTAAAAAATTATAGTTATACTATAACCAATGGCGTCAAAGAAAAAGACTGTTTCCAAAAAGGTGGTCAAACGTACAAGAACATCTAAAAGTACAGTTACAAAAAAAAGCGCCTCAAAGCGTACTGTTGACCTTGCGGGCACAGCTTCTAAACAACGTAAAGCAAAAACAAAAAGTGTGCTTCAAACATGGAAGCCCAGAAGCACAGTGAATGGTTTTATGGTACAAACAGCACGTTTTGCGGGAGTTGCTTTGGTAGTTTTGGGAGGTGCCTTCACAATGTATTACTCTCAGTACGTATGGTCCGACACACTCTCTGATCTTCCAAAAATGACTGCCGCAGTATGCGACGGAACCACCGATATGTCTACCGATCCGGCCTGTACCTCATCAACTGCTACAGCGTCCTCCTCTTCATCATCTTCAGTATCATCATCGTCTTCTTCTTCTACTACTACATCTACATCTACATCTACATCATCTTCATCACAAGCAACAGACAGTCAATCTTCAACTTCGGGAGATACGTCAACCATTGTTGAGGATCCTCCCGCAACCTTCTCGCTTGATAAGTCAGAGCCTCTCAGTGGTATTGTTCGTGTTTCAATCACCGTAGATGCTGCTGATTCCGTTAATGTACTGGTTTTCCAAGGTTCCTATACAGATCCGATACAACTTGGTCCCGCTACTCTAAAATCGGGAACAAATGTATGGGTCTTTGACTGGGACACAACCACTGTTTCTGATGGAAACTACCGTATTGCCGCAGATATTTATAACGCCTATAATCAAACCAATCCATATCGATCATCTGACGCAACCTACAAACAGGTGCAAAATCAAAAGCAAACCTCGGATCAGTCAGGCACTATGCAGCAAAATGATAGCCAACAAACTGACCAATCCACCACTGCACAGGAAGAAGTTGATAAGGAACCGAAAGCAACTATAGAATTGGAGTCTGAAGATCCTGTTTCCGGCAACGCAGACTTTCGCGTTTCAGTCCAAAACGCGGATAAGGTGGAAATTATTGCACTGCACATTGCGTCCGATACCTCAAAAACACTAGGATCAGCGAGTAAAAAGAAAAATGACACGTGGTTCTTCACCTGGCAAACAAAAAAATTCGTAGATGGTGAATATCAAGTAATGGCACGTATAACCAACCAATATGGCACATATAGAAGCAACGTCATCAATCTTACGGTACAAAACGAAGGTTCGGGCGAAGAGCAGGACAGTCTTTCTGACGAAGAAAAAATGGAATCAGAACCCGAATCAGAACCACCAGAGCCACGATTGATTATTGAAGGTAATGATACTCTATCGGGAACCGTGCAGGTGCTGATTGAAATATCTGACACACAGTTTGTTGAGGTTTACAGCGAGCGAGAAGGATCAAAAACCAAGTCACTTCTTGGTCTTGCGCAAGACGAAGGTGACGGCAGATGGACTTTTCTCTTGAATACCAGAAATATGCCCAATGGGCGCTACACTATCTACCCGCAGGTAAAAAACTCATTTGGGGTATACAGAGGACCCGGGGAAAAAGTTGAAATCTACAACAAACCGGCATCATCGGTAGAATCGGAAGAATATAAAGAAATTGCAGAAGCTGTAGATAAAGCTGAAAAAGAGACCAAGAAATCCTCAGAATCTGA
>WFTF01000079.1 GCA_015485575.1 Patescibacteria group bacterium
AAGAGGTGGAGGCATACACCATACGTGTCACCCCATGTTGCTGCATGGCTTCAAAGAGCATTTGGGTTCCCAGTACATTGGTCTGTACATACACCTCCGGAGCTTCAACAGAGTAGCGCACGCCCGCCTGTGCCGCCAGGTGGCACACCAGGTCAAACTGATGCGCGGCAAAAAGCGTTTCAGTGTCGTCTGCATTGGTGATATCTCCTTCTACCACCTCTATGTCGGAGAGAAACGCTTTTTGCCGCGCCCGCTTCAACGAAACATCATAATACTGATTGAAGTTATCAAGTACCACAACGTCGTGTCCGCATGACACCAAGCGCGATGCCACCGCGCTTCCGACAAATCCCGCTCCTCCGGTTACCAAAATCTTCATAGTTATGAACTACCATAGTACACATAAGTGTGCGATGGATGCAACCAACTCAAACATCTGGAAGAAACAAAAAGAAAAATGCCGCGCCTCGCACACACGAAACGCGACACAACAACACTCTATACCCCAACGTTCCCTAGGTCTGACCTAGGGCGCATTCACACTGACTATGTACCCATATCCCGGCATCGCTCTGCCAGCAGGTGCTCACATGCCTGCTGCACATCATACCGAGGACTGCCCGGCTGAGGTTCGCCATTCCGACGAACCTCCTCAAGCAACGATTGCAACCTTTGGTCAGAGACATCAGAATCTCCAATAAATCGCATACCTCGGGCAAGTACCGCCTTGCGGCGCATTGACCGAAACTCCGGAACAGCAGATGTAGATTCTGCCCGCAAGCTACCGTCAGCTTGAAATGTGTGCGTTTTGCTACGTACAGTCATCATAACCTCCGTCTTGTTTCTCCCGCAAAAGATACCCAAAATACCAAAATATGCAAATCTGAGATGTATACATTCTGCCCTAGGTCTGACCTAGGGAGCGTTCAGGCCTAGGGAAGAGGTGGCGGAATCTTGTTCTATCTCGTAGGTGTCCGGTGAAAGCAATGCCTCCTTTGTATAGCGATTACTCGGTGCCCAAATCATCCAATCCATCACTCCCGCGTCATAGCTGGCCTGTATCTGTGCACGCACATCTGCCGCATCATACTCTCCTCCATAGTCAAAGTCCTGTATCCATGTGCGCAACTTGGAGGCACTGTACACCGGCTTACGATACCTACCGGTTTGAATGACGGTGCCGCTGGCATTGGTATAGGTTTCCGGAGTATGTACAAAACTCTCTACCACCGTGGTGGATGCCTGCAGACGGGATACGCCGGAACGCATTGCGTAGTTAACCACTTTGTACGGGTAGTTGTTTGGATTACCTAACCCCAAGAAGGTGTTTGGATAGTGTGACGGATACACCATGGGAGCAACAAAGTCAAAGTAGGGAGCTGCCCGCTCAAGTACCTGTCCGATGGACAAGTCGTCGGTATTGGTGGTGGTCATACCAAACAGATCAACCGACAACCACGGGGTGCCGGTGGCACGTCCGGTGTTTTCATGTCGATACGCAGCAAACAAAGACGGGTCTTTTAATTGGGTACTTAAGTAACGAAAAAACGCTTCCAAATTTGCCTGCTTGTTGTTACCGTAACTGCTTGAGGCGGTATGCGGAAAAGAGATATCGCTCATGGGACCATCTGAAGGATAGCGCACGTAGTCAAAGTTCAATTCGTCAAAACCAAGGTTGTATACCTCGGCTGAGAGAGCAACTATATGATCCCAGTACTCTTTTGCAGCAACATCAATAAACGATAATCCCTTATAGTCCTTCCAATTGGTCACTCCGTCTGCTTTCTTGACCGCTAAGTCAGGTCGCATTTGAGCATAAAACGGGTCTTGGAAGACAGTAATGCGTGCGATTACATATATGCCGTTTTCATGTAACACCTCAACCAGCTTTCGCATATCTCCGGTACCACAGCGTGCATTTTCCCAAGCCGGCTTCCAGGAAGGCAACCCTGTTGGATACGAGATAGTTCCTGAGTAGTCCTTGACGTCTATTACCACAGAATTCAGCTCCGTTTCTTGAATCAGCTGTATGAGCTCTTGACGAAAACTCGGGGTGCCGGCAACACAAGCAGTCATGTAGATGGCCTTTACCTGCTTTGGGAGGGGTTGATGACGCACAACCGGACGCGTGTCAGCTGCAGGAATCGGCTTCTTCTGTAGTGCCACCTCTTCTGTAGTTCCTGTTGCTGATTGATCAATTTGTGACGGAGGTGCGGTATACTGCACCGCAAAGAATTGTGGCGCTTGCACGGAAAAGGCAACAAACGTACCCAATACTCCCGCTGTTGCAAACGCCCATTTATACATGATTACTTCTCTACTTCTTCTGTCGGTGTCATATGTGACCCCCTATGCTCTGCAAAAGAATCACCATCATGCTCACCATCCTCTTTTTCAATGCTGCGCAGGTAGGCACTGCGACGCAGACTGTATCCGACTAAGATAAACAAAATACCAGCTACGTTATAAAAATAAAACTTCCAGTTGTCGGGAATGCCCAAGTATGGCATCAAAAATACCAAAATCCCCAACACAAATACAATTGATTCTCGTGACATAGTACCTAGAGTATACCGTATATACGGCCCCTGTCACTGTGTATGTCGTACAGGTGAGACAATAACCACAAACTCACCTTTTTGTCGCAATTCTTGACTTTCCAGTTCCGCCAATACTTCTGAGGGGCTGCCGGTAATCACCTCTTCATGCATCTTCGTTAGCTCTCTTCCTAAGACAATCACCCAATCGGTTGGACTGTCCTCAGACATGCACGCGAGCGCGGTGAGAGTTTTGAGGATGCGATGCGTTGATTCAAAAAAGATAACGGGGTGGTTGTAGGTGTAGGCATCCTTGAAAAAAGTCTCTCGCCCTTTTTTGTGTGGCACAAACCCGAGAAAGGTAAAACGATTTCCGGAAATACCGGCAATGGAAAAGGCGGCGGTAACCGCCGAGGCGCCGGGGATGGCGTCCACGCGCGCGCCCTGCGCGCGCGCACTTCTGACCAACAGCACGCCCGGGTCACTTACGGTCGGTGTACCCGCATCAGACACCAGTGCAATATGCTTCCCTTCTTCCAGATCGGCAAGTATTTCTTCGTGCACCTTCGCGCTTGTGTGTGCGTCATAGCGCTTGAGCTTTGCTGCAATGTTATGATACTTCAGCAACTTACCCGTTACCCGCGTGTCCTCACACAGGACATAATCGCAGGAAGCAAGCACCCGCAGTGCACGTAGAGTAATGTCCTCCATATTGCCAATCGGTGTTGCAACCACCGACAGTACCCCATTTATGTGAGCATCCTCAGACATGCAACAAAACTACCACTCTCTTGTGTAAAAAGCAAAAGCAAGGAAGTATAGTACAGGTGAGGATATTACTCCGGTTATCTGGTGTTAATGTGTACACTTATTTCCACGTGAATCCTCTTCCAAAGTGCCCCCATGCCGCAGTTTCAGCGTACATCGGCTTGTCCAGTTCCAAGAATGCGCGAATGCCCTTTGGTGTCAGGTCATACCCTTTCACTTGTTGTTGCACGCCATCTACTATCGCTACCGCCATCAATGCTTCAGGATAACCGATAGCATAGGCAAGTTTCACCAGTACTTCTTGGGCATCTTCCTGCGCCTCCAGCGTGTCAACCGCAATACGTCGCGCCATGTACGCACCGGATCGATCCACTTTGCTCGGGTCCTTTCCGGAAAAAGCGCCACCTCCCACCGGCACCTCAGGTCCGTAATTATCAACAATAATCTTCCTCCCGGTTAGTCCCGCGTCAGCATCAAATCCGCCCCGTACCCAGTCTCCTGCGGGATTTATATGATACTGCGCTGCACCGGGCAACACCTCTTGCACCAGCGCCGAAAGCTTCGCTTTCGGCGCATTTTGAAAACTGCATACCACTGAATGCAGCTCCCCGTTTTCATCTATGGTCACCTGTGTTTTTCCGTCGTAGGGATAGCGGGCATACACTTTCTGGCACAGGATGCGCGCCAGCTCGTACTCTTTGGGCATATAGGTAGCCGTCTCACGTGTTGCGTACCCGATCATAATCCCCTGATCTCCCGCACCTCCTATGTCCACTCCTTGTGCTATTTCAGAACTCTGCTGTGCTATATGTACTGTCACCTCCAAGGCGTCTCCCACAATATCCGTAACGAGACTTGAGACGTCCACGTCTGTCGCTTCAGACCGCACCTCACCGGTTACCCATACCTTACCGTGACTACCCACACTTTCAATGGCGACACGGCTTTGCGGATCTTGAGATAGGTACGCATCTAATACCGCATCACTGATTCTATCGCACAGTTTATCGGGATGCTTTGGTGAAACACATTCTGCTGTTTTTATCATGGTTATTTTTGCTTAGGTATAATATGCACAAAACAGAAAAAACAGTGTGTACACACACTGTATCCAAAGCATCTTTGCATCTTCCCCAGCTCCACTTTTATGTGTAGTACACATAAAAGTGGAGCTGGGTTGAATGTCGCACCTTTCCCAAACAGGGTGGTTGCGGATGGAGTCAAAAGGTCAAGTCCCTCGTCCATACTCTGGATACACTTCTGTAATTGTCAGTACTGTATTACCCTAGGTAGCACATAAAAGTTGCAAAATACAAAAAAGAGGACCCCGTCGAGCCCTCTTCACCACTTACTGAACACAGCAGTGGCACGTCTGAATTTCTCTGCAAAAGATGCCGATCCCGCCTTTACCAAAAGTAACTTGCTGTATGCCAGAAACTCGTGGTGTAGCGGTACCTCTTCGGTTTGCCCGCTTATCACAAAGGACATGTGTGCGTCAGGGAAAAACCAGCGCTGTATGCGACGCACGCGAGCTATGTGCCGGCGTTGCGACACCACCACAAACTGCGGGTTGCCATACTCATGCCGCGCTCGTCTGATTACCCACCGCAACTCGTCAAGTGTGCCGAACACCGCTCGGTCATTCCTGTTGACCAACATCGGCAAGGAAACACCTTGCTTGCGAAAAAAATCCTCCGTATACGCTGACAGTGTTTTGTCCATGGTAGGACTCGCACCAGCCCCAAACGCCAGAACCACCCGGGTGTCGGGCATGCGCTGCATCCGAAGTGCCACCTCAAGACAGCGCTGTGCTCGCAGTTGCGCATTGGTGCTTATTTCACCACGCTCAACTCTGTGTGCCAACGGCACACATACAACCGTGCACATTCATACCTCCTGTTGTATCCCGTGTTATTGGTACAATAAAAATGCTATGAGGTCAACCTATCGGCAACCTCGGTCACGTCCCCGGCACCCATAACGATCAGTACATCATGCTCCCCTGCTGTATCACGCAACACCGCAACAGCTTCATCAAGCGTGTGCACATACGTTGCACCTATATCTTCAGCAAACTTCTTGCTGCTTATGCAAGGATCCACAGGTTCACGAGCTGCGTAGATGGGAAGCAGTATCACATTATCAGCCTTCTGCAAAGC
>WFTF01000080.1 GCA_015485575.1 Patescibacteria group bacterium
GCCGAAGAGGCACTGCGCCCGAAGGTGATCCCTTCAACCTGACAGCCCTGGCTCTTTATATACTCAACGGCGGGCACAAAGTCTCCATCTCCTGTGGCGAATACGATGGCATCAACTTTATGTGAGAGTTTAATGGCGTCAACCACCATACCCACGTCCCAGTCCGCTTTCTTTGCACCACCGTAGAAGATTTGCAGGTCTTTTGTTTTGATTTCAATACCCACTTTTTCAAGCGCCTCAAAGAAAGGTTGCTCTTCCCCGCTTTCAGTGTTGACCACATACGAAATGGCGCGAATGAGTTTTCTATCACCCAAGGCCGCCTTGACCACATTGGCGAAGTTTACTTTTGCTTTATAAAGATTTTTTGCGCTGTGATACAAGTTTTGCGTATCAATAATAATTGCAACGCGCTGTTCTGCATGTCTAATGACTCCCATAGTGAAAAATAAGGTGCTCAACTGCTACCGCATCGTACAGCGTCGCGAATGCGTTGCTGTAGGCGAGACGATTAAGAGTATGTATTCTCGATTTTTTTTCAAACAACAATCGAGCACTGTGTTATGTAATACGTATAAAAATAGAATCGTACGATTCTCTATCTTGCAGTGTAGCATATTTCCAAACAGGTTGCCCGGCGCCTACGGCGCCGGGCTGACTCCTGTCTCGCACTGCAGATTAGCTTATCGCTTTAAGCCTAGTTTTTGAATCAAACTCTCGTACGCCTTTTTATCTTTACGTTGCAGGTACTTCAAGTGTTTGCGGCGGTTGGCAACCATCTGCAGCAACCCACGACGTGAGTGGAAATCTTTTTTGTGCTTTTTAAGGTGCTTTGCCAGCTCATCAATTTGACGAGTGAGCAGTGCCACTTGAGATTCCGGTGACCCGGTATCATTGTCGTGGCGCTTCACCTCTTTTATTGCGTTTGCTTTTTTTACTTTGCTTAACATAGTGTGAGTTAAAAATAGCGACGTTCGCATAGATACATACATATATATGTATGTACACATATATGTATTTACGAACAGACGCTGTACTAACCTGCGAAGGTTGGAAACACTATATCACATTTCACACAAAATGCAAGTTTCACCACTGTTCTGTCTCACTGTCAACACGCTTTGAGGCTTTCTGCGAGATACATACCACTCTTCTTCTGTCCCCTTCCTTCTTCTCAAAGAACTTCCTTTTGAAAGAAAGGTTTCTATTCCGGGTATATACACTTCTTTCCACCACATCTTTCAACTAATGGAGAGTTTTTGATAGATTCATAATTTAGGGGTCGGGCCCCTAAATTCCACCTTTTCCTCGTATGCTCTGCATCGGGGCAGTTCATTATTGTGCAATAGTACACAAAGGCAGGTGTGCTCATTGGTGTACGGTTTTTTCAAACAAAAATGGCAACGCTTCCCTGTCACACCCGGACCAAGAAGGTTGCCTCTTGGATGATTTAGACAATCAACTGCAGATTTTGGAAAACATCTTCCCAAGAATGAGCTCGGTATATACGCGTACCCTGCACGGTTTTATTCCATGGTCGGTGTGGCAGGATTACGGATACCCCACTTTAGGCAACAGTATGTGCATTTTCCGGAGCATCTTCTATAAGTGCCACTGCACCGATGTCTGTGCAGACTTGTGCCTTGCTGCGACTTTTGTCTGGGAACAGAGTCCCAAACCCATTGGTGAAGTGGTACTCTGCAAAACAGTCCATGCGGTACCGCTTGAGCCACTCAAGTGTAGTATCCCGCAGGGACTCACATCGGCTGGTAAGCAGGTGCAATGCGTAGCGATCACTGAGCAATTCCAGCACTTCTTGCGCTCCTTGGTGCGGGAGTATCTGGTGATGGTGATTATGACAAAAATGACGCACGCGCAGAATGTTTGTTGTTTGATCAATCCCGTACAGTGCGCACATATCAAAGTCCACTATATCTTCAAAAGAAATGGATGTGCCATAGTGCTCGTTGTGGTGCACGCAATATGCCCCGTTGAAGTTTGCAAGTACGTCATCAAAGTCCACGGCGACTACTCTTTTTTTCATGTCTGCATCTCCTAGTATAGATCTTAGCCCATCAAACAGTGTAACATAGATCGTTTTCTGTACAATTATGTACCGCTTGTTATACTCTTTGGACGATGACTATTTACTCGTGGAACGTCAACGGTATTCGTGCGGTGGAAAAAAAAGACCAATTTGCACCTTTTTTGAAGAAATACCAACCGGATATACTGTGTATACAGGAAACCAAAGCGCAAGAAGATCAGGTTGCGGATGTGTTTTCGGAAAAATACCCCGAATATGAGCAATTTTGGCACTCTGCACAGCGTAAGGGGTACTCCGGAACCGCTATTTTCACCAAAATATCCCCCATTTCCGTACTGTATGGTATTCCTGAAGATATTCAAGAAAAGTATGACTTGGATGACGTCTATGGTGACACCACTAAAGAGGGGCGCGTATTGACGTTGGAGTTTGAACACTATTTCGTATCAACCGTTTATACTCCCAACGCAAAAGATGATCTGTCGCGTATTGCCATGCGGGAGCACTGGGATCCGGCTTATTTGGAGTATATGCAGCGTCTGGATAGAAAAAAACCCGTTATTTTCTGCGGTGATTTTAACGTTGCCCATACAGAGCTGGATCTGGCACGCCCAAAGGAAAACGAGGGAAATAAAGGATTCACCAAAGAAGAGCGTGCCGGATTTGATGCTTTTATACGTGCGGGGTTTGTGGATACCCTGCGAGCACTGCATCCTGACACACCCGGCTTATATACCTGGTGGAGTTTGCGCAGTGCTGCACGAGAGCGAAACGTGGGGTGGCGTATTGACTATATCTTAATATCTCCCGTTTTGAAGGATGTACTCAAAAGCGCCCGGATTCATCCACAGGTGCTGGGAAGTGATCACTGCCCTATCTCCGTTGATCTGTCACTATAAAACCACCACGTATCTACCGTGATGGTTTTTTGAGACATCATCGCTTGGTGGACCAGCTATACATGTGCTGCAAATGCACATCACGCGCTTTTTGTTTTGTGCGTCGATTTACTTTTTCCAGATTCGCGGGCAGGTTGTAGTTTGCGCTCCAGACGGTGACCAGCGTTGAGAAGTGCTCACTGACTACGGCAATACAGTAGCGACTTTGCATAGGCAAATACAACAGCAAATAGTGATAACGCCGCTTATTGTATACGGTACTGCCGAGCGAATGATACCGACCGGTTTCAATATACTCAGAAAGTGTTTCTGCAGGCGCCCTTGCGCGAGCAATGGCATTTGTTTGTGCATGTGTGGTGATATGCAAGTGTACCTCCCTTTCTGCACTTCCAAAACTAGTATAGAAGTGGCGGTTTGAGTGTCAACGGAAAATATCACAAACACACGTTTTTGAAGTTTGTCAAATCTCTCTAGGGGTGTGTCTAAAATATCGCTTAACTAAGCCA
>WFTF01000081.1 GCA_015485575.1 Patescibacteria group bacterium
CGTGCGGTTTTATCTTCCTCATTCAGTGCCAGCCCCATGGCAATGCGCATCCACATAAACTGTGGTGTTTCAAGAATCGTTCCATCTTCCGCACGAACAAAGTAGCGGTCATGTAGTGTTTCCGCGCCAAGATAGCGGAACAGATCATCACGCTCCGGTTTAATGGCGGCACTGATTGCAGCAAGGTCAAAATCGGCAAGTGCCGCATCATATTTTTTATCGGCAACACCTCGCTTTATGTTGCGCACAAACGCATCTTGGTACTTCTTGGTAAAGTCATCCGCATGGAGGTCCACATCCTGCCCAATAGCTTCTTCATAAATCCGTGCACACAGTTGTCGTGCCGCCATTTGTGAGTATGCAGGATCAAGTTCAATTTTTGAACGAAGTACCAAAGTAACCAACTTGGACAATTCTTTGGTGGTAATGCCGTCATACACTTCTCGCTCTATTTGTCTTACCACTCCCTCCACATCAATATCTTTCTCAATACCCTTGGTGAACTGCTTGAGGTATGCGGTCATCTGTTCGCGGGAAAACTGTTCTTCCCCGTCAGCGGTTTTAATCATCAAACGATTTTCCTCAATCTCTTTGACCACTTCTTCCTGCCGCTCTTCTGTCTGTTTGAAGCGATAGAGAATATAGTGCTTGGCAACCGCAAAGTACCCGCGCTCCATGAGTGTCTCCTCTACCAAATCCTGTACCTGCTCAACGGTAGGACAAGGACCATCAGTCACCGCCGCGCACACTCCTTCCAGTTTTGCAACCACGCGGTCAGCCATTTGCTGCAATACCTCATCAGTAACCGGTGTGTTCTCCTGAGAAAACGCCTTGCGCATGGCAATCACTATCTTCTCAGTGGAAAACGGCACTTTGGTACCATTTCGTTTTGTAATTTCACTGAACATATTTCATTTTTTTGGGCTAATAAACCGCCTCGGGATACCTCCTTCCCGATTTGGAAACGGCCGATCTCTCACAAAAATAATTGTGTGGTGTATGTATACATTTTGCGTGAAGCAAAACGGGTACAACTATTTCTAAGAAAGATCTACCTTAATGGAGTGTCACTGATATAACCATGTCGGCTAAACATGGGACGTATCGCGTGTTCGTCCTCCAAACACACTCGACTTGTGGAGTATTGAGCGAGTGGTAATTAGATAGTACTCCCAGTCTCGTTTTTTGTAAAATAGCGTTTATATAAGCCGTATTGTTTATAAAAAATGCACGGTGACAATAGAAAACAGCGTAAATTGGGAGTTTTTTAGACATATGACTGAACAAAGCTGTGTTTAGTTCCTGTGGATAGCAATAAGTAATGCACTTGCGCAATAGCAACTTTTTGTGTCGTGATAAAGTCCTGTTTTCCATACCGGGTAACTCACAAAAACATAAGCACGAAATAGACACTCGCCATCATTACACAAGCATCGTTCATTACACACAAACCTTTCTTTCAAAAGAAAGGTTTGTGCAAAAACAGGGGGGCGCGCCCCCCTGTTTTTTACTTTTTCATCCTATCTTCTTTCCGGAACAGACAACCTAGTATCGTCGCACCAATCCGTCCCGAATTTCCCGAAGCAATTTCACCTCCTCTGACGGCTCTTCCGGCTTCTCCTCTTCTTCCGAGGATGTGTCTTTGCTCACCTCTTGCGCTTTATTGATAGCTTTCACCACCACAAACAGTGCAAGGGCAACGATAGCAAAATCCACAACCGCCTGAATAAAGGTACCGTAGGTTATCATCGCGTCCCCCAGTTGGTACTGCAAACCGGAGAAACTGATACCACCGAGCAAAATCCCCACCACCGGCATAATAATATCCGCAACCAGTGAAGATACCACCTTTCCAAAGGCGACACCCAGCACCACCGCTACGGCAAGATCAACAACGTTCCCCTTCATTGCAAATGATTTGAATTCATCAATAAATGCTTTCATACCACAAAGTAGTTATGAATAATATAGTTTGAGTATAGTATGAAAAGCTTATATGCAATCAACAGGTCACAAAAGCACATTCTGTCAATGTGACTTATGAGAGCAAAAACTTTGCGAGATAAAAACCGACCCCGCACCCAAGGAGAAATAGGAAGAAAATAGCCGCTTTTAGCCCCTCGTCATCCATGGAGGTTATTGTAGCGTATTCACATAAAAAAGTACTGTACATTTTGCTCAAAAATAGGTATAAATATGCGCACCACAAAGGACAAAAGCGTCCTTGTGTACATGGCGGCTATGGTGTAACGGTTAACGCTCCGGTTTGTGGTACCGGCAATTCGGGTTCGATTCCCGATAGCCGCCCTGAAGAAAAACAAGCTCCCCGTAAGGGGAGTCTGTTTTGATGCAGGGTGGCTAGAGCGAGCAAACTGCTTTGCTCGCGTCGGGAAGCGGACGCCGGAGTGATGTGAGGA
>WFTF01000082.1 GCA_015485575.1 Patescibacteria group bacterium
ATACACGGGTTCACTAAAGTGAACAACAACCAAAGATATTCCGCGGTAGCTCAGTGGTAGAGCATCCGGCTGTTAACCGGCAGGTCATAGGTTCGAATCCTATCCGCGGAGCCCATAAAATCAAAAGTCACACCTCCGGTGTGGCTTTTGATTTTGAGGCTCCGCGGAAGCAAGAGTCCAGGAGACTCTTACGTCAGGATATAATTTAGGGGTCCGACCCCTAAATTACGTTCCTACTCTGTTATGTGATGGAATTCAAACTTTTATATTTTTATATAGACACAGCTGATCGCGAAGCGATGAACATACCATGGTATGTTCATTGTGCGGGCGTCGAGTACGCTTTAACAAACGACTGCATCAAAAAAATAAGATACGCTCAAGTCAGTGTATAAAACTGTGTATAACCCTGTTGAAAGTCCTCTGTACAAGTACAGGTACAATACCTTGTATAACCCTGTGTATAGACCGGTAAAAATGGGAGGAGAGCTTTTTGTCTGCTGTGCAAAGAAATTATGTGGTGTATATTAGGCACTTTTTCTCAGTAGCTGTTTGACGATGTAGAGGTTTCATTTTGTAATACATACTTTTTTTGACAAGACAGACAACCACCACTATCCTTAGGAGTACAGTATTGATGTTGCTGTGGAGGTATGCAAAGCGTTTGGGAGCAATCTCAAGCACACTGGCAGGCAAACACATACGTCGACGGAAGTGTATACCCTCGGGTGTATATGGAAGCGACACAACTCAATGCGAGAAAGCCGCCAATTCCGCTTTTTTAGAGATAGAAGTTCGCTTCTGTCACTAAAAAGTGGAATTGGCGGCTTTCGTGCTGTCTGCGGCTATAGGTGCAACACTATAGCTGCGGTGCTTTCTCCAGTACTACCGAAACTTCTTTCTCCTTACCATCATGCAGCACCTTCAAAGATATTGTGTCCCCCACTTGATACTGGCGAATGACACCGGCAAAGCTCGTACTCCCGTCCAGTTTCTTTCCGTCAATTTCCAAAATGATATCATTTTCCGTCAATCCCGCTTTATCCGCCGCGGATCCGGGAAGTACCGCCAAGTCAGACCGACTCTCCCCACGCACAATCAATACTCCATAGGAATATGGCAAATTGTTTTTCTTTGCGATGTCTTCGTCAATTTGCAAATAGCGTACTCCAAGGAAGGGGCGTATTATCTCTCCATTTTCCTGCACACTTTTGTACACGCCTGCAACAATATTGGAAGGAAGTGCAAAGGCGATGTTCTCTCCCCCGCCGGCAGCTGAATTGATGCCGACCACTTCTCCGTTTAGGTTAAGTAACGGTCCTCCGGAATTCCCTTTATTTATCGCTGCATCAGTCTGTATCACCCCTTCCAATGATTCGGCAAAACCAAATCCATCTCCGGCAACAATATTACGTGATAAGCCGGAGACGACTCCAACCGAAACGCTATTTGGAAACTCCGCCAGTGCGTTTCCAATGGCAATAACCGTTTCTCCGAGGCGTAATGCATCGCTGTCACCAAAGGAAAGATATGGGAAAGATTCATCCGTATCAACTTTCAAAACCGCAATATCCAGCGTGGGGTCCTTTGCAACCACTGTCGCATCGTAGGTGGTACCATCGTTGGTCACCACAGAGTAGCTCACTCCTTCTTTATTGACCACGTGCTTGTTGGTGATGAGATACCCATCAGCAGAGACAAAAAATCCACTGCCACCACCAATTTCCTGTCGCTTAGTTCCAACCTGTCGCTCTCTCGGAATAGAAAAACCAAATCCATCTCCGAAAAACCCGCCAAAAGGGTCGTAATTCTCAAAGTATCGTTCTACAATAGGCACATCGGCGGAAATAATAACCGACACCACAGCGGGGATTGCCTCTTCTACAATATCCGGAATACGCCTTTCGGACACTTCAAATACACCCTCTTTTATTGGTGGTATATCTGACTCTATTTCGGTTTTTGATAACCATCCGCTTACTTGTTCTGAAAAACCGAATAAGATAAGTGCCACCGTGAGCACAGAAATTGTTGCTGAAGTGATAAGACTGGCAACAAAAAACAAAATGATTGATTTTTTGCTCATATATCTGCGTTTGAAATAACAATACAACTACACAATAATACCTACTGTTACGCAATATAATTATATTTCTTTCTTGGTGACCGTCAAAAATATCTTTTGGCATTCTTCAAAGCTGGTGAGCTATTTGAAATCATCCCTGCAGTGTGCTTTTATAAACATAATATACATATGTCTCAGAATATACTTATCGTCTCACTGTTACTGTTTGCATTTGTGTACCCCGTATCGGCACAGACAGACGTTACCGACAGTATCAAAAACACCACGGGAAAAATAATTCAGGAACAGTTTGAAGCAGAGACAGGGCTTGATAAGGTGCGTGAGACCTACGAACTGGACGCGGGAAAACTGGCAGATAAAAGTGTGGAATATATTCGTGGAGATGTACCCTCACCAGTGCTGGGAAACCTTATCTCCCAACTGCGTGCTGAGAATAAATTCAAACTATGGACCATCAAAACACAAAATGGCAGTGCACCCTACTACGCAAACGCGTGTCAACGAGCCGCAAACCAACGCATGCAGGAAGGTCTGTTTAACGCAAGCGTAAAAGCACACTTCAGCCCATGGGTTGATATCTCTTGGGAAGCAATTAAATCTATTGCCAGTGGTGGAAAAAGCATCGCAGATTTGATAGCTGAAAATACCAAGGAAAAGGCAGAGACGTTGGTTAAAGAGACGTTATTCGGAAAAGCAGAACCTAAAGTGGAGGTAGTCACTATTCCCAGCTACGATAGCTGTAACACGGTAACAAAAATAAGTTTTGACCAGGCTAACAAACGACTTATTGCGGTTGCAAGCGGTGACTGTGGTGGAAAAAAGTACCGCAGTGGCACAACCGGTTCGGTGAATCTGCGAGACTTTACCGTCACCGTTGTGGCACCGGTAAAAGTTAAGAAAGTGCGTATTAAAGAAACGAATCGTTTTATCTTTTGGCGACCATACAATATCGAAGCGCAGTATGCACTTGGTAAACTCAATGTCGCAACCGTTGCCAACTGCGGGCTTGAGAAAAAAGTAGACCCACCTCCTCCTCCACCAAAGAAAAAGGGTATCATCGGATCCTTGTGGGGATGGATAACTGATTGGTTCAGTGCTGGAGATGATAGTACCGGAGAAGATGATGAGGATATCACAGACACCAGCGCTGGTACAGACGACACCAAGACTATAGACTCACCACCACGTGATGAAGAAGACCAAGATCAAGACGACGACACACAAACTACCGGCGATACAGAGACTGATGACACTGATACATCCAAAGACAATACCGATGATACAACTACTGATACAACTGAAAACGAATCTACAGAAGAAAATACCGATACTGCTACATTCCAATGCGGAGACATCGTAGAAGTAGATGGGCAAGGTAGCGTGGCAACATTCCCGTACTCCATTGGCGGTGAGTTAAATAGCTACTGCAATAACAGCTGCGCAGCTGATGAAACCTGTAAAGTACTGCCCGAAAGTGTCGGAGCATATCGTGACTCATGTGTCTACTGTGCAAAAGACGTAGAAGATGAGCCAGAAGACCAGGTGGAACCTCAACAAACATGCAGTATCCCAAGAAAACAAATATTCAACAACGGTTTGATGCGCGGTTTTGGATACACGGTCATTGATGAAACAACTGTCCGTGTTGAAAACGTATCCCCTTTTTGTGGTATGGAAAGTCTCGAAGAATTTAAAAAAGCCGTAAAAGGCACCATTCCGTTTGTGAAGGGTGACTGTACAAATGTCTGGGCTGATACCTACCAGTACACCGATATACGCGGAGACTGTAGCTTCCTTTTGCACTACGGGTCATAACACAAGAAACTTGCGCCTCTTGGTGGAAAATCATTTTGTCCGGTGCGCAATGGACTCAACATAGGTATACAACTCCCTTTGAATGCGTGCTGCATCGTTTTTTTTCTTTGCCTCAAACATGAGTTTGATGGCGTACTCGGTCACACTCGGTTTTATCGCTCCCCATACATCTCCAAAATCAACAAAGTAACCGTCAAAGCGACGTATACTCTTGGGCTTCATTTTTTGCAGTTTCTTTTCAATATAATCAAGCGCAACTTTCTTATTCGCAACAGGTATAACCACATCTTCCGTCTGTCGGTACAGGGTGTAGGGAGCAACCATCTGTGAAAAGGTGGCACCCGTCTCCCGAGCGTCCGCGTAGGCGTCCATAACGGCAAGCAGTGTGAGTATGGTTGAGTCGGTGTAGTAG
>WFTF01000083.1 GCA_015485575.1 Patescibacteria group bacterium
AGTGATACGGTGGAAAACATCTTTAAGTCCATCGGTATCAATGCACATAAGACAGATACCTTCCTTGAAAGCTTGCAGACGCTTGAAAAAGATATAAAACTGTTCGAAAAATTGACAAAGTAACTCGGCAGCTTACCACATCTTATAATTCAATAAAGGTACAGGTTTCATATCCATAATTACCCGACGAAAGAAACGCCCATATACTAAAAACCTTTCTTTCGAAAGAAAGGCTGAGGGGTACGCACAAGGGTACTGTGTACACATATATGGCGGATTGAGTATGGTAAAAACCGGAAACCGAAAATATGTTTATGTACTCCTTTGGGTACGTATTTTCTTCCATTGTTACAGATGTCTAACCAAAAAACCTTTCATTCGAATGAAAGGATTGCGATATCCTGTCATATTGTCACATTCAAACTCAGACGGGGAATTGTGCAATTAATTGCGCAATTCTTTGCGTATGACAATGCACCATTACCTTGGCAAACACACATCTCTCGCAATTATCGTACAATTTGGTATATTGGAAGCCATTGTATTGATAATAAACACTTAACTATGTCAGTTTCCGGGAATGAAATTCGTGAAAAATATCTGCAATTTATGAAAGATAATGGTCATGCCATTATCCCTTCCTCTGCGTTGGTCCCCGAAAATGACCCGACTACACTTTTCACCGGAAGTGGTATGCAACCCTTGGTGCCCTACCTGATGGGGGAAGCGCACCCGAAGGGGTCGCGTCTTGCAAACTCACAAAAGTGTTTCCGCGCGGAAGATATTGACGAGGTGGGAGACAATCGCCATACCACTTTTTTTGAGATGCTCGGCAACTGGTCCTTGGGAGACTACTTCAAAGAAGAGCAGCTTCGCTGGTTTTACACCTTTCTTGTTGATGAAGTAGGACTGGATCCGGAAAAAATCTATGTCACCGCTTTTGGCGGAGACGAAGCAAACAAACTACCTCAAGACACCCAGTCAGTGGAAATCTGGCAACAACTCTTCAAAGAAAGAGGTATGAGCGCCGAAGTGGCGCACATGGGAAGCGAAGAGGAGGGAGGTGCACGTGGTATGCGCCGAGGAGAGCGCATTTTCTACTATGACGCATCCAAAAACTGGTGGAGTCGTGCGGGAGTGCCTTCCAATATGCCGCTTGGAGAAATTGGAGGGGCGGACTCTGAGGTGTTTTATGAGTTTACCGACGTTGCGCACGATACCGCCTTTGGAGAACGGTGTCACCCAAACTGTGACTGTGGCCGCTTTTTGGAAATCGGCAACTCAGTATTCATGGAGTATATCAAAACCGAAAACGGCTTTGAGAAGCTGCCAAAGCAGAACGTGGACTTCGGGGGTGGACTGGAGCGTATTACCGCGGCGGCCTTGAACACTCCTGACGTCTTCAAAATAGATCTGCTATGGAGTGTCATTGAACAAATAGAGCAACTGTCCGGCAAAAACTATACTGATAACCTCACCGCCTTTCGTGTGATAACCGACCATATTCGCGGTGCAACCTTTATGATCGGAGACGGCGTACTGCCGAGCAACGCTGAGCAGGGGTACTTTGTGCGTCGCCTGTTGCGTCGTGCGGTACGTTTCGCCGATATGTTAGACATTCCCGAAGGAGAGCTGCAAAACCTCGCACAAAGCGTTATTGCAACCTACGGGGAACACTACCGAAATCTCAAGGACAAGCAGGATGAGATTGCTGAAGCGATTGCGCAAGAGGAAGCACAGTTCCGCAAAACACTTGAAAAAGGATTAAAGCAGTTTAACAAAATCGGTCTGGCAATCACCATACCAATGACTACCAATAAGCAGGGGAAACAGATACAAGACACCGATAAAAAACCGACCCAAACTCCGTTTATTACAGGAAAAAACGCATTTGATTTGTTTACCACCTACGGTTTTCCCATTGAACTCACGCAAGAAATCGCTGCAGAGCGAGGTATGGAAGTAAAAATGGATGAATTTGAAGCACTCATGCGTGAACACAAGGAGAAGTCTCGCGCCGGAGCTGCACAGAAGTTTAAGGGGGGACTAGCAGACCAATCAGAGAAGGTGGTGCAGTATCACACCGCCACACACCTACTGCTTGCGGCGTTGCGACACTTCTTGGGCGATCACGTACATCAAGCGGGAAGCAATATAACCGGTGAGCGCCTGCGCTTTGACTTCACCCATCCTGAAAAAGTGGATCGTGAAATGCTTGATCATATTGAACAGTGGGTAAACAACGCAATACAAAACGGCGGGGAGGTGAGTATTGAAATAATGAAGAAAGACGAAGCGGAAGCCGACCCCACAGTGGAGGGAAGCTTCTGGGACCGCTATCCCGATGAGGTGAAAGTCTACACCATGAAGCAGTCAGACGGCACGGTGGTATCTCGTGAGCTGTGCGGCGGACCGCATGTCAAACACCTTTCTGAGATATGCGGCACATTCAAAATTAAAAAAGAAGAATCATCTTCCGCGGGTGTGCGACGAATCAAGGCCGTACTCCTTGAGGATTGATTAAAACACGCAGACATTACCGCATACGAGTGAGAAAATTGCGACACATATCCACCTATGTGAGTGTGGCAGAGCTTCTTGTGCCAGGTATACTATGGGTACATGTTTACGCTACATACAAAGACACCCGAACGTGAGTGTGCAGCGGTGGTGGATATCGGCTCCGGAAGTGTGGGAGTTGCTTTGGTGGTGTCTGATATTTCAAAAGATACTCCGGAAATTATTTGGTCCAAACGTGAACATGTCATATTGGGTGATGCACTGGTTCCAGATATCACCATGAAAAATATCCACACCACACTCATGAACGCAATGCTTGCTGTAGGTAATACCGGCCTTAAAGAACTGCAACGCTACGACGATTCGTTGTCTGTGACGTCTATGCAAGTGTGCATCAGTGCTCCCTGGTCTTATACGGTGACAAAAACCGTGCACTTTAGCGACGCACATCCGTTTGAAGTGACCGAGGAATTGATAGCGGAACTCACCGCAACCGCTCAAAAGAAAGTACAGCAAACAATTGCACAAAATGGCTTGCTTAAAAATCATAAACTGGAATTGCTGGATGACCGCACGATCAGACTTATTATCAACGGTTATCCCGTGCAACAATTTGTACATGCACGGACCAGAAAACTGACTCTGGCACACCTGACCGCGGTAACTCAAAAAAGCACCATTGATATGGTAAAGGACGCACAGCAAAAAATTTTACCTCAGACAAAACTGCAAACACATTCATTCATGTACATGTACTACCAAACACTGGAGACACTGCATACTGACTTGAATGAAGCGTGCCTGGTGGATATAACCACGGAAGCAACCGAAGTAGGTATTGTACGGGAAGGGATACTCACCTATGTCTCACATATACCATTTGGCAGTTATACGCTTGCCAGAGAAATAGCAGACGCCATTGACATACCCAAAGAAGAGGCGTTTGCCTACTTGAAAACGGGCAATGCTCAGACATACGCACAGTTAAGTAAAACCAAGCAGGATGCCATCACTATTGTACTGGCCGCCTACGAAGAGCGTTTGGCAAAGATCCTCCGTAATACAAGCGATATACTGACCATACCAAAGACCATTTTTATTCATACCGACCTGCATACAGAGGAGTTCTTTGCGGAACATATCAAAAACGCAGCACATCTGGCAACCGAAGGAACCCACACCACACACATGGTAACCGGAACTTTCCTTAATGCACAAAGCACAGACGATACCGCTATATATCTCTCGGCACTGCATTTTCACCATCAGCGTATACATACTGATTATTCATAACGATACGCGCACACCAGCACATTTTTGCTACACCATACCGACTTCCTTTTTGTATGTGTAAAAATTTAGGGGTCACATTTAAATCCACTTCACGGTATTTTCATTATGTACATACACGATATACTTATGGTATGAATCAAAAATGGAACCTACAGGACATAAAACCGGCACGTCCGAAAAAAAAGCGCAGCGTCATAGATGAGTCAACCTTGAAAAAAGCCCCACGTCCCCAGAAGACAGATCGCGATGATGCGGAGGACGTCATGAGTATCAACATAGTTGACGGAAAGAAACGTAAAAATCGCTCCCTTATATATGCACTGATAGTCTTTTTTGTCATACTCGGGGGAGGTGTCATTGCAAGTATACTCATGGCAGGTGCGGAACTGACCGTTTTTCCACGCTACCGAGAGCCAAACGTCAATGCAGAGTTTACAGCATACAAAAACCCGCAACCTGATGAACTCACCTATGAAATACTCACCCTTGAAGCAACAGGTGAGCGTCAGGTTACCGCAACCGGACAAGAGGAGGTGAAACAGCAAGCACAAGGAACCATTCTCATCTACAACAAACACCAAAGTGCACCACTACGCCTGGTGACCAATACCCGCTTTGAATCAAACGGACTTATCTTTCGTATAAAAGATGCGGCGGTGGTTCCCGGATACACAAAAGATGAAAATGGCGAGATTGTGCCCGGAGTGGTTACCGCTGAGGTGTTTGCCGACGAACCTGGAGAGGAGTACAACCTAAGCCCGTCACGCTTCAGCATACCCGGGTTCAAAGGAGAGCCGGAATATGAAAATGTGTACGCCGAGTCCATAGAAACGTTCACCGGCGGCTTTAACGGCAAAAAGTTTATTATTGATGAAACAGAACTAAAAACCGCTCAGCAAGCACTGCAAACGGAACTGCGCAACTCACTTTTAGACCGTATCCCATCTGAAAAGCCCGCAGGTTTTGTGTTCTTTGACGATGCGGTGACGTTTACCTACGAATCATTGCCAGCAGTTGAGTACGGAGACAATCTTGCCACCATCAAAGAGAAGGTTACCGTGCGCGCACCTTTGTTTGAGGAGACTGCTTTTGCAAGATTCATTGCAGCAGCAACAGTGCCGGGATACGAAGGAGAACCGGTGCGGATCACCGATCCAAATATATTTACCTTCAAGTACACATCGGCAACAACTTCTTTGTCAAACATAGCAGAAATGGATTCGCTCACCTTCAAACTCACCGGACGCCCGCAACTGGTTTGGGAGTATGATGCGGACAAACTTAAAACAGACCTATTGAATAAAAACAAAACAGCTCTCCCGTCGGTTTTGGGAGCATACCCTGCAATAGAAAAAGCGGAGGCGGTCATCCGTCCTTTTTGGAAAACAAAATTTCCTATAAAAATTGAAGATATTACCATCATTGAAAAAATTGAATAAATACTTTATACACACTTTTGAAAAAATATGGTTGACGTATGCGTGTGTATTTGTTAAAATCACGCACGTTTAATGGATCAGTCACAAGAAAACCTCGTGTACGGTACCGTAGAGGAGGCGCTTCCGAATGCGCTTTTTCGGGTGCTTATAGACGGCGAAGATGAACCACAGATCGCGTATCTTGCTGGGAAGATGCGTCGTTTTCGTATCAGGGTGCTTGTGGGGGACAGAGTTGCGATTGTTCCCGATCCATACGGCGGTAAAGGTAGGATAATAAAGCGCCTTTAGCAACACAATAAACATTTATGAAAGTACGATCATCAGTAAAAAAAATGAGTCCGGACGACAAAATCGTCAGGAGACGAGGTCGTGTGTACGTTATTAATAAAATGAAGCCGCGTCACAAACAGCGACAAGGCTGATTTCAGACACATACAACAAACAAAATTATATGCGTATAGCAGGTATTACCATCCCCGACAATAAACACCTGGAGTTCGGTTTAACCGAGATCCACGGTATTGGGCGCGCGCGAGCGCAGGCAATTTTGGATGAACTGGGTATTCCACAGTTTACCAAGCCGACAGACATCTCTACAGAGCAGGAAAATGCAATTCGCGAAAAAGTAGAGAGCTTCACCATTGAGGGAGAGTTGAAGCGTACCGTTTCTGCAAATATTAAGCGTCTCAAAGACATTAATTCCTACCGAGGCAGCCGTCACGCTAAACGACTTCCTTGTCGCGGGCAGCGAACAAAGACCAACGCTCGCACCCTCAAAGGAGTCAGAAAGACCATGGGCTCCGGTAAGCGTAAGCTTGAGAAAACCTAACAGCATTAATCATCTTCTATAATTCCTATGGGTAAGAAACGAATCATCAAAAAAGGTGGCGGATCAGACGTAGCGGGAACTTCTCGAGCGCTTAACCGTATACCAAAACGCAAACTTGCTTCAGGCAAGCTCAATATCCTTGCAACATTTAACAACACACTGCTGACACTCTGTGACCCGAAGGGAAACTCGGTGATGGCGGCAAGCAGCGGCGCACTGGGCTTCAAAGGTGCCCGCAAGAGTACCCCGTTTGCAGCCGCAAAGGTGGGTGAGATTATCGGTGAAAAAGCGTTGCAAATGGGTATGAAAGATGCCGAAGTAATCATTAAAGGTGTTGGCGCAGGTCGAGAGTCAGCATTGCGCGCATTTGCGGGAAAGGGTATTTCCATAACAAAGATTACCGATAAAACACCGGTGCCACACAACGGACCTCGTCCCAAAAAGGCACGGCGTGTCTAATACAGTACGCATATGAAAATAGGACCAAAATACAAGATTGCAAAACGACTGGGTGCACCGATCTTTGAAAAGACCCAAACGCAAAAGTTTGAACTCTCACAAGCTCGCGGGGGGCGCATGCAGAAGCGCAGACCGGGACAGATGAGCGACTATAAGCGTCAGCTGATTGAAAAACAAAAAATGCGCTTTACCTATGGCATTTCTGAAAAGCAGCTACGCCGCTATGTACACGAGGCAATGTCTAAAAGCCATCAACCAATCGCACTACTCATGGAGCGACTGGAAGCGCGATTGGACAACGTGGTGTACCGATTGGGGCTTGCAAAAACACGCCAAGCGGCACGACAAATGGTCTCCCATGGACACATTACAGTAAACGGACGCAAGATGACCATACCGTCACATAAGGTGCGCACCAAGGATGTGATTGCTGTGCGAGAGGGAAGCAAAAGCACCGCTTTATTTACAAACCTTGCAGAAACACACGAATCTGCGAGTGTACCCGCATGGTTATCCGTTGATGTAAAGAAACTGGAAGGAAAGGTCAGTGCCACACCAACCTACGAACCGGCAGAAACTCTGTTTGATCCAGCACAGGTACTTGAATACTACAGTCGATAGCTTTAGTTCATTAGTCATACGTTAAGTAAATTATTATGCTTGAAACAAACATTGCACTTCCATCAAAGCCGCGCATCGTCAGTGAAGAAGGTTTTCGTGGTATTTATGAAATTGACGGTCTATTTCCAGGCTACGGTCATACGCTGGGAAACTCCCTTCGTCGCATCATCCTCTCTTCTCTGCCCGGTGCGGCTATTACACAGGTAAAAATAACCGGCGTGGATCATGAATTCGCAACCCTTGCGGGGGTAAAAGAGGATGTGATTACCATGCTCTTGAATATCAAACGGATCCGTCTTGCACTTCACAGCGATGAACCGATTACCATGACCCTTAAGAAGAAGGGGAGCGGTATGGTCACCGCAGGCGACATAGACGCACCCACACAGGTTGAAATCCTCTCTCCGGAACAACCGATTGCTGAAATCACCAATAAAACGACTGAACTTGAAATTGAGTTCACCGTTGAGAAGGGTCTTGGATACGTTGCGCGGGAAGTGCATCAAAAGGACAAGGTGGAAATTGGCACCATTGCCTTGGATGCGGTATTTACCCCCATCCGTCGCGCAAACTACGAAGTGGAAAATATGCGCGTAGGTGATCGCACCGACTACAACCGACTGCGTCTGATGATTGAAACGGACGGAACACTCACCCCCAAGGAAGCACTGGAAAACTCAATTGAGGTAATGATCCATCAGCTCAAGGCCATTATCGGCTTCCAAGAAACTGAGCCTGAGGTAACAGACGCTCCGGAAGTATCAGCAGAAGATAAAACACAGGGTGCTGAAATTGATCCCGACATCCTCAAAACACGCATTGAGACATTGGACCTATCTCCACGAACACTGAGTGCCCTTGAGGAAGCGAACATCCGTACCGTGGGTGGACTTGTGCGAAAGAAAAAAGATGATATCCTTGCGCTCGACGGCATCGGACCGAAGGGAGTGGATGAAATTGTTGCACTTCTTGAAGAGATGGGCGTATCACTAAGCGAATAAGAAAGTAACATGCGACACGGAAATAAAAACAGAACACTTGGGCGAGTACGTAAACAGCGTACGGCACTTTTGCGTGGTCTTGCCATATCATTGATACGAGATGGACAAATCAAAACCACTATCGCCAAAGCAAAGGAGCTGCGCCCATTTGCTGAGCGTTTGGTGACCTATGGCAAGCAAGGAACCGTCGCATCACGACGACAAGCTGCCACTGCACTGGGTGAACCAAAAGCAGACACCATTAAAAAGCTGTTTGAAGAAATCGCACCAAAGTTCAAGGACAGAAACGGTGGTTATACACGAATTGTCAAAATGGGTCGAAGTGACGGTCGTGATGAAGCTATAATTGAGTATGTAGAATAATGCCTATGAATACACGAGAATATGTCATAGACGCAACCGGAAAGCGCCTTGGAAAAGTGGCAACGGAGGCAGCGACCTATTTACTGGGAAAGGATCAACCAGACTTTGCAAAAAATATTGCAGCACCGGTACGCGTTAAAATAATCAATGCCAGCAAGTTGGATTTAACCGAGAAAAAGAAGCAGGAAATATACCAGTCATACTCCGGATACCCGGGGGGTCGCAGTGAAGAAACATTTGAGCATCTTGCAAAGCGATTGGGGTACGCGGAACCGGTACGCCGTACCATAAAAGGCATGCTGCCAAAAAATAAACTGCAGGCAGTTATGATGAAGAACTTAGAAGTAACCGAGTAGTGTCTATGAGCAAAGAACGATATGTAGAAGGGATCGGACGACGAAAAACGGCAACTGCTCGCGTACGTCTGACACCGGCAAAGGAAACAACCATCACCATAAACGACAAGCCGCTTGCTGAGTACTTTCAAAATGAAGCATTTGAGCAAAATGTACTTTCCGTACTGGGTGCTGAAGAAGCGGGAGTGGGCGATTATCGCATTACGGTAAAAGTAACCGGCAGTGGCCTATCCGCACAGTCCGACGCGGTACGTCTGGGTATCGCACGAGCTCTGGTAAAGGAAAAGGAAGAACGGCGATCAATACTCAAACCACTTGGTTTTCTCAAGCGCGATCCGCGCTCTGTGGAACGAAAAAAGTTTGGTTTGCGAAAAGCACGACGTCGACCACAGTGGTCAAAGCGTTAGAAAAAAACTCCCTTCGGGGAGTTTTTTCGTGAAAGACTATACGGGACATTGTTTCGATATATCGAAACAACACAACAAACACACAACCCGGTTTCATGTACGTTGTTGCTGTGGCAGATTGATTACTCAAGCATACCCAAAGGAAATAATTGTTTATTGCGATATATCGAAATACAAACGGTAGCGGAGAGAAGTGTCCATACACATATGGCACTACATATCATAAAGAATCTGTTGTGATTCTTTTGCGGGTCCCACACACAAAAACCGCCCGAAGGCGGCTTCTGTGTTTGGTGTGTGGCAAAATACCTCCTCTTTGTTGCACTTACAAAGTTTCAAGTGCAATACCTCCAAAGAGGGGACACAAGCGTCCGCTCGGTATACCTCACTCACACCACTTATTGCGACCGTCACACAGCTGTCGCACAGAGGCAGCAAGCTGTATGCTGTCACAAAGAAAGCGAATGATCGTGTATAAAATCCACTTTCTTGAACATCCCACCTGGCATCTGCCAAATGGTGTTACCAGTATACAACACTATCATTACAGAAGAAACCACTCTACCCTCACAACAAAAACCGCCCGAAGGCGGTTTTTGTCACAGTTGTGTGAATCTGAATATGTACCAAACCACAACTATGCTCCTTGGTACCAGTGGTGTACCCCTCCGAAGAAGAGTGTCACTGTAAGATTCGGAGTGTGTGAAGTGAGCGATCGTGAGATTCTCTGCTTCGTACATCCCACCTCATCTCTGAGGTAGTACCTGTAGTATAACAAAATGCAACCGTATCTGCACAATAGAACACAAAAAACACATTGTGGCAAATATGTTGAAATACAAGGATATAGTGGTATTTACAGGATCAAAAAATAAACGTATAATACACAACGTCCTACGTTTATTACACAGGACTGATAACTGATACCGGTAACATAACACCAC
>WFTF01000084.1 GCA_015485575.1 Patescibacteria group bacterium
TATGTAGTTGCTTTGCCTTCCAGTATGCCAAAAATTGAAATAGCAGTTTGTTCAAATGTAACGGCATCTTCCGCAAGTCGGCCATCGTGGGACTGTGTGTGGCAAGTCCTATGCGGTGCACGAGTGTGTTGCCAATGTACTCGGTCTTAGGAAGCGTGGTGTCGTAGCGATTGCACAGTACATGAAACTCATAGTCATGAGAATCAATACGATCGGTAATTTCTTTAATCGCCACTTCCGCACCTCCAATATGTTTCGGATAGTAACCAAGTGAAAAAATAAGTATCTTCTTTGCCATGCCACTCCACTCTAACACAAAACAAAAAAGCCGCACACGCTGTGTACGGTTGCGTTATGCACGGCGCGCAAGCGCGCCGTGCATTTACCTACCCGAGTGAACCCGAAAGGTGCCGCATATCAGCTTCAGACAGACTCTTGCACCAGGTGTCAAACGATTCACTGGAGGGATACCAATCTGCACCTCCCTTGTCGGGATTCCCGAGAGGCACTCCGTGCTTCACCGTATGAATCGCACATCCGGCAAAAAGATACACGTTGTGCTCAACCCCGGGTTGTGAAGTCACAACTGCACCCGCTCCATAGAGCTGCACTGTACAATCGCCATCCGACAAGCGTGTCGCAAACGCCATCTGACCTTTTTGAACAATGTACGTTTCTTTCACCCCCTTATGATAGTGTGCATTTTGCCAGGTCGGCTGCATGTCTTGCGGCGGTTGCGTCCAGATATATCCGACACCACTGTCGTGCATACAACGCACGCGCAGCTCCCCATTTGGCATACATTCACCACCAAAGATGAATCCTTGATCGGTGAGCTCTTCGTATGTAAGTTTCGGCATTGCCGTCTCCTTTTTTTAGGTGAGTGGTACGTTATGGTCGGTCCCAAAAATACCACAACATCACTCTTATGTCAATTTTGTTTGCGGTTTTTGCAGCAGAACACTTGATGATGCGCGCAATTGTTCCGTAGGAACCGACCTCCACGAACGCAACAGAGTTACAAAATCCATCCATTATATGTTTGCGACTGTACATGTTCACCCCTGTAGGCACAT
The DNA here is from genome assembly GCA_015485575.1 of Patescibacteria group bacterium. Taxonomy (GTDB): domain Bacteria; phylum Patescibacteriota; class Minisyncoccia; order Phycocordibacterales; family UBA918; genus OLB19. The sequence continues at coordinate 1,077 of WFTF01000084.1, forward strand.
ACCCAACAGTAATATGAGGCTGCCACATATCATGCACCAACGGATGTCCAAAATACTTTACATTACATAACTCCTTGGTTGAAAGTGTGACTTTTTCCGTATCGGTCTGTTGTATTCCGCTTGCATGAAAATACTTGGAAAGTTGCAAAGTATGTTGATGCAGCTTCAGCAAATCTGCACTACATCTTGCATTCCAAAACATAAACTTTTCTCCAAAAGAAGTGACGGTTGTAAATGAGACCGAAATAGGCAATTGCATACCAATTTCATGCAAAAGCCTGTCTACAAATACCTCAGGAACGTCACACACTTTTGTGTGGTATAAAGTCAGGTGAGGTTCATGAGTGCGACCTAGCGCAATACTATTGTTCTCAATAGAGGCGGAAATTGCACAGGACTCTTGCTGAAGCCTCTGCTCCGGCGAAAGCACAAAACCATACTGTCCTGTATAGGTGGTCATCACTCCTATAATAGACCAAGTCAGGATGTAGCAAAAGGGACACCTAACACACTACACAATTGGAGAATGAGACAGATCTGCTACACTGTAGTACTATGAAGCAGAAAGTAAAGTCTTTTCTATTTCGATTACTAAGTACTCCTTTACCGATATACCTGCCTGTACATGGGGGCTGGCTGTATGGATGGAGAATACTTGGAATAATCAAACCCTACGAACCAGAAACTGTTCTTTTCTTTAAGAAACATCTGAGGAGAGATATGGCCGTTGCGGATATAGGAGCGAACTGTGGTTTTTTTACCCTCCTTTTTTCAAGATTGGCAAAAGAAGTCTATGCATACGAACCCGACCCTACCTCCTTTTCAAGACTGCGTAAAACCACAAAACGATTGAAAAATGTTTCTATTTTTAATGTCGCAATTGGCAATGCGGGGAAACAGATACTATATGGACAGCCAGGAAGAGGGATAAATTCATTTTATTTTCGCACAACACCCATTGCGGAAGTAACCGTGCAGCCACTGCAAAAACAGTTTGACTTTGCAAAAATAGACGTTGAGGGTGCAGAGCTGGACGTATTGAAAAATATGCCTCAATGCCCCTGCGTAGTTGAGTATGCCCCCGACCATCTGCCTGCACGATACATTGATGAGATTGAAAACATGGGCTACACCATTTACATCATCACCAAAAACGGTGAAACTGAACCGTTTAACGAAACCAAACTTCCGAAAACCGGTTATTGCAACCTGTATTTAGAACCATAAACTACACCTTACCAAGAAAAGAAGGTTGAATCTGTTATACGCTATTGCTGGTCTTTTACCCGCTGCAATAAAAAGTTGGAGTAGGCAAAGCGTACTTGGTTGGCAAAGGCGTCACCGGAACCCATGGATCGTATCAGTGTTGCGCGCTTGCTGAGAGAAATCGCATGTTGCGCTTCACGCGTGTCGGTTGCGTACACTTGATCCGCCTGTCCGAGAATGTGCCTCAAAACCA
>WFTF01000085.1 GCA_015485575.1 Patescibacteria group bacterium
ATTTTGCACGCATGTTGGTTGAGATGTATCAAAAGTATGCGGAGAGTAGGGGGTGGAGTGTGGTGGTACTTGACTCCAACACCAATGATCTTAACGGCTATCGTAACATTGTATTTGAAATCGTCGGCAAGGGTTCATATGGTGTGTTGCAACATGAGTCGGGAGTGCACCGGCTGGTGCGCATTTCGCCCTTTAACAGCAACGGGAAGCGACAGACATCCTTTGTACTGGTGGAAGTGTCTCCGCAGGTGGATGATGTACGTGAGGTTGAACTCAACGAAGATGATCTGGAAATCAGCTTTGCACGATCCGGTGGCGCAGGCGGGCAAAATGTGAACAAACGAGAAACCGCAGTGCGCATTGTGCATAAACCGACCAACATCTCCGTCAATGTCTCAAGTGAGCGTTCACAGCAGCAGAACCGAGAAAAAGCAATGAAACTCCTTGCGGGAAAGGTCTTTGCATTTGCCGAAGCACAGCACAAGCGTGAGATGCAGGGGCTATCAGTTTCCAAAACACTGAAAATTGAATGGGGTTCGCAAATCCGCTCCTACGTGTTGCATCCGTATCAAATGGTCAAAGACCATCGTACCGGCGTGGAAACCAGCCAGGTGGACAAAGTGCTGGGGGGAGATATCCAGCTGTTTCTTGATGTACAGATACCATAGCTTGTTTTCAATTTTCAAACTTGTGTTCTAGTACTCCCAATACACGCGTATATACTGGTACTTCCGGAGTGCTTCTAGTAAAATAGGGGAGTTAGATTATGATTTACTTCGACAACGTATCGAAGCGATACAGTGACGGGCGCTCGGTTGCGCTTGACGGTGTATCGTTTCAGGTTGCTCCCAAAGAGTTTGTATCCATCGTGGGGCACTCGGGGGCGGGTAAGACGACATTGCTGAGGATGCTCATTGCGGAAGACAGACCTACCGAAGGACAGGTTTTCTTTGAATCCATTGATGTGCACAAGATACCGCGGTCCAAGTTACCGAAGTACCGACGGAAGATAGGTACCGTCTTCCAGGATTTTAAGCTCTTGCCGCACAAAACCGCGTACGAAAATATTGCATTTGCCATGGAGGCAAATGGAAGAAGTGATGATGAGATTGCGGAAAATGTCCCTCAAGCACTGGCATTGGTTGACCTGGAGGACAAGGTGTGGAATTTCCCCGGAGAGTTGTCAGGCGGTGAAAAACAACGGGTTGCGATTGCGCGCGCTATTGTTAATCAACCGGACATTATCATTGCCGATGAACCAACCGGTAATTTGGACCCGATTGCAACATACGAGGTGGTACAAATATTGAAGAAAATCAACGACCTGGGTACTACGGTGATTATGACCACCCACAACAAGGGTGTGATTGATGAACTGGGGCGACGGGTTATTACCATGGATGAGGGTCGTATTGTTCGTGATGATAATGAAGGTAAATACGTATTATAGTTATGATTACAGCACTAAAACGCATTGTCCGAGCAGGGTTTGTTGGTTTCTGGAGAAATGCCTTTGTCTCAATAGCAGCTATTTTTGTGATGACGGTTGCATTGTTTGTGATTGGGGCGACGATGATGATAGATACGTTGCTGGGGGTGTCACTTGAAAACATACAAGATAAGGTGGATATCAACGTCTACTTTGTCCCCAATGCCGAACAGATGGATATAGACTCGTTACAGCGATCTTTGGAGGCGCTACCTGACGTTGAGTCGGTTACCTTCACCTCTCGAGAACAAGCACTTGCTGAGTTCACCGAGCGTCACAAAAACGATGAGGTAATTATGCAGGGTCTGGAAGAGCTGGGTGACAACCCGCTTGGTGCGTCGCTTTCCATTCGTGCAAAGGAGACGTCGCAATACGAAGGTATTGCAACATTTCTGGAAGACCAAAAAGCAGCTGAAGATCCAAGTAAGCCGCTCATCGACGAGGTAAACTTCGTAAAAAACAAAGAAGCAATTAACAAGCTCACCGCAATCATTCAGGCGGTTGAAAAGTCCACTTTTATTGCCATGGTCATATTGGTGCTCGCATCAGTGCTGATTACCTTCAACACGATCCGTCTTGCCATCTACACTACACGCGAAGAGATTTCCGTGATGCGTCTGGTGGGAGCAAGCAACATGTATATACGCGGACCGTTTATGCTGCAAGGTATCATGTATGGTTTGATTGCCGGTGTGCTTGCATTGCTGATTTTATATCCCATCGTGCTGTATCTGGGACCGGCAACGGAGCAATTTTTCCAGTTTAATTTATTCAACTATTTTGTGACTGACTTTGGGTATATTTTTGCAGTGTTGGTGGGTACCGGTATTGTGTTGGGGATGGTTTCCAGCGCCTTTGCGGTCGCACGGTATTTACGAGTTTAGTGCCGAGGAGCAAAAAAGATGGCAAGCACAAGACAGAGTAAGAAAAAGAAAAAAGCGACAAAATATATCTTTGTTGTTGGAGGTGTGATGAGTGGGGTGGGCAAAGGTGTCGCCTCTTCCTCTATTGCAAAGATACTGCAAGCGCGTGGTCTGACGGTTACCGCTATTAAGATAGATCCCTATGTCAATGTGGACGCGGGCACTATGAATCCAACCGAACATGGAGAATGTTTTGTGCTCAAAGATGGTCTTGAAACAGATCAAGATATGGGAAACTATGAGCGGTTTCTAAATACAGATATTCCCGGTAACAACTACATGACCACCGGCAGTATTTACCAAGCGGTTATATCCAAAGAGCGCAACTTGGGCTACGGTGGACGCAACGTACAAGTGGTGCCGGACATACCGGCAGAAGCAATCAGGCGCATAAAAAAAGCGGGTGAGCTTGCCAGTGCTGACGTGGTACTTATTGAAATAGGCGGTACTGTTGGTGAGTACGAAAATATTCTCTTTATAGAGGCGATTCGTATGATGAAAACCGAAACTCCGGACGATGTGGCGGTGGTGATGGTGAGCTATTTGCCGGTACCGGGTAGTGTGGGTGAGATGAAAACCAAACCGACACAGCACGCAGCGCGAACACTCGGTGCCTCCGGAGTCTTCGCCGACATTATCCTTGCACGCGCACCGGTTCCGGTAGATCAAAAACGAAAGGAAAAAATTGCAACATTTTGCAACGTACGCGTGGAAAATGTAATCTCCGCACCGGACGTGGAGAGTATCTATGACATTCCGCTGAACTTTGAAAAAGATAACCTTTCCGATCGGCTATGTGATATGCTTCAGCTTTCATGTGCCAAAAAATCAGATTTATCAGACTGGAAACGTTTTGTATCAAAGTCAAAAAATACAAAAGATGTAGTGAAGATTGCGGTGGTGGGAAAGTACTTTTCCTCAGGCGATTTCGTGCTGTCTGACGTATATATATCCGTACTTGAAGCCATTAAGTACTCTGCGTATAAACTGGGACTCAAACCGGAAATTACCTACTTGTCCGCTCAGGACTTTACCGACAGAAAGAATCTCAAGAACCTCAAAAAGTATGATGGTGTATTGGTGCCTGGCGGCTTTGGATCTACGGGGATTGATGGAAAACTCAATGTGATTGAGTACGTGCGGAAAAATCGTATCCCGTACTTTGGCATTTGCTACGGTATGCAGCTTGCCGTGTTGGAGTTCGCACGCAATGTGCTCAAGAAAAAAGAAGCCAGCACCGAAGAGATCAATCCAAAAGCCCCTGACTTGGTAGTGGCGGTTATGGACGACCAAAAAGAGAAGATTGCAAAAGCTGATATGGGCGGGTCTATGCGCTTGGGACAGTATCCGGCAAAGCTCCGCAAGGGCACGATTGTGCAAAAGGCATATAAAAAAGAAGAGGTATTGGAGCGACATCGTCACCGCTATGAGGTAAACAACGCTTATGTTGCAGAACTGGAAAATGCGGGAGTTATCTTCTCCGGAAAGTCACCCGACGGACGCCTTATGGAGATTATGGAGCTTCCACAAGAACTACATCCGTTTTTTGTGGGCGTGCAGTTTCACCCCGAGTTGCAAGCACGCCCCTTGGACCCGCACCCGCTGTTTACCACATTTATTAAATCCGCATACGAGTCTAAATAGCGCACCTATTTTTTATCTACATTTCTTGATCCAGGAGTATGTCTCTTCCGTGAATACTCTTCTTGTTTGCATAGTTTTGCTATATAGAAGTGTTATACTGAGAGTTATTTTGTTAAAGTATTCATGATATGTTTCAAGGAAATTGGAAGTGTAGTACCTGTGGCGGCGATATAACCGAGTTACCGTTTGAACCCAGAAGTGAGAAGGGGCTGACGTGTCGCAGTTGCTGGAGTAAGGCAAAAAATAATGAACAAGCGGCAGAAGATTTGCCGGGAAGTACTGCAGCAGCAGATAAACAGCAAGTGCCGGACGATGTTCCTTTTGATGCACACGCTGCAGCAGAATCCCAAGAAGATGACGGTTTGGATGCACTTGGAGCAGCTCCTGTGGGAAAACAAACATTTCAAGGGCACTGGAAGTGCTCTATGTGCGGTGCGGATATTACCAGTTTGCCTTTTGAACCACGCAGTACCGAAGGGTTAAAGTGTCTTGATTGTTTCAAGAAGAGCAAGGCGTAGCGGTGTATATCAGACACAAAATTGCGCAATTAATGTTGCAATTGTGGTGACGGTCCAGGTCAGACTAAGTGACACACACCATAGATTCGTTTCCATCTGTGCGTCTACAGCGCCTTTAAGGGGCTGTGCGGCACCATACATGACGGTGTAGATAGCTGCACCCTTGCCATAGATTCTACTCCACTCCCGCACCC
>WFTF01000086.1 GCA_015485575.1 Patescibacteria group bacterium
AACACAAAAGCCCGACGCCTACGGCGTCGGGCTTTTGTGTACCACACACTCCATGTAACCGCAGAACGTATGATGTACCCGTGGTCTGTGATTGTGGTGTAGAGAAGCTAGCGCGCAAACAACACAATGCCCGATGCGACAGAAACATTCAAAGACTCCTTTGTGCCCAGCATGGGTATTTCCAATATGCAATCCGAAACATCCAGCAGCTCTTTGTGCACGCCGTCTGTTTCCGACCCAACTATGTACAACACCCGTGACGGAAGGTGAAAGTCATACAGTGAAACAGATCCCTCCGCTTGCTCTACGGCAACGATGGTGAATCCCGCTTTTTTGAGTTTTGCAATACAGGCAAGTGCGTCTGAGACAGATTCACTATCCGGGGTACCGATATGCTCCCACGCAACACTGTCGGTAGCTCCCAAAGAGGTCTTTGCTATTTCCGACTGAACGCGCCCAAAGCGATCCACAGGTGTGGGGGTGGGTCCCACAAGGTACACCTTATCTACTCCGGCTGCATCCGCGCTGCGAAAAACAGAACCCACATTGTGGGCGCTGCGTATGTTGTCCAGTAAGATTCTTTTCGTTGGCATATTGCGTGCATGATACACTACTTGTAATGGTAAATATATTCCCCATACAGTTTCTGGCACTGTTTGCATACTTTCTACTGAGATTGTTTATTGCGGGGGTGCTGCTCTACTTGGGAATACAACATCTGCGCTATCGCGACCAACTGCAACGAGTATTGCGTTTTCCATTCTTTCCGTTTGGACGCACTGCCGTTTCGCTGTTTGCATTTTCGGAACTGACCATTGCTCTGTTTATTCTTGTAGGTGCGTACACACAACTTGCGGCGCTGGCACTTATGGCGATGAGTATCAAGATGATTTTCGTTCAAAAATACACCACCGCTCCCACCATCCCCTCTCGGATATTTTATGTACTGCTGCTGGGTACGGGGATTACCCTGTTTATTACCGGCGCCGGCGCCTTCGCATTTGATTTACCGATATAACATGTTATAGTTCTCCACACTTAAACCGCCTATAGCTCAGTTGGTAGAGCAGAGGACTTTTAATCCTTGTGTCCCAGGTTCGAGTCCTGGTGGGCGGACAACGAACAGCGTGAGGCAGGACGCCCACCAGAGCAGCTTTTTGCAAGAAAAGCGTTGCGAGACTCGAAGCTGTTTTGAGATATTTTGTGACGTAAGGAAACAAAATATCCAAAACGGGTACTGAACGTGTAACGTTCGAGTCCTGGTGGGCGGACAAACGCAAAATAACACACCTTCAAACTTCTGTTTGAAGGTGTGTTATTTTAGTAGCTGCCCTGCGGCAGCTACGGCGTTTGTCCGCGGTTAAGCGATGTTGCTCTGCAACAAGCGTACCGGGGACAGCGTTAAGAAAACCTTGAAACTGTGCCCCACACAGTTTCAACTTCGCACTGCTTTTTAGCTGTCCGAGCCGTAGCATGAAAAGTGGTGCCGTGTATTTCGTAACCTATAATACTACCTTTGCATGGTGGTTTTTTTGTATTATTTAGTACAATGGCAGTATGCAAACACTTACCGATTTAGAATCGTTCATGCGTCTACTACATGCGGTGCAAAATACAGAACGTTTCGCTCGCATTCCCGAAGAAACCAAACGACGGAATACCGCAGAACATACCTTTGAACTTGCGTTGGTGTGTTGGTATATCAGTACTACAAATAATCTCAATTTGGACATAGCAAAAATACTCACCTATGCTCTTGTACATGATCTGACAGAAGCATATGCCGGAGATGCATATATTTTTGATGCACATGCCCGGAAAAATAAAGAAAAAAGAGAACAAAAAGCACTTCAAAAAATAAGAGAAAACTTTCCAGAGTTTAGAGAACTTGCTGCGGCAATCCAAGCATACGAGATGCAAACAGATGAAGAAAGTCAATTTGTATATGCCGTAGATAAACTAATAGACCCAATCAACTTAGGAATGGAAACTAAAAACTCATTCTTTAAAGAGCACAACGTAAGTTATAAACAGTTACGAGACTACAAAGACGAAAAAATCGCCAAACATCCGATAGCACAAAAATACTGGGAGCAACTTTGCAAAAAGCTTGAATCACATAAAACATTTTTCTTCCATGACTAACCATCTTTTTAACACCTCTACAATTACCGATGGGAATATGTCCTTTTTAATCGGAGATGCGACGCAAGCTTTACAAAACCGTAAAACATTTCTGGAACAAAATGACATTGATTTTGAAAAAAGCATCTGTATGCGCTGTGATCACGGTGAACGTATTATGATCGTAGATGCAAAAACCGACAGCAGCTACTTTGCAAATATAACCCAAGCGTCAATGCCACTTGCGGAAGTCTTGGTTACGCAAGAACAGAATATCGCACTACTGTTATTGACCGCCGACTGTTTACCAACACTGCTGCATGATCCTCACACAAGCACCATCGCGCTTGCACACTTCAGCCGCCAGACCATTGCGCAGCTGCTCCCGCAAAAAACTGTCGGTTTTTTGCGGGAGCATTTCGGCATACGCCCCGCACACCTGCAGGTGTCTGTGGGTCCACACATACATGCCACTTCCTACCGTTTCCCCGCACCAATGAAGGAAGTATCAGACACGCTCTTGCCGCACACCTTCACCAAAGAAAACTATACACACATAGACCTGCCCAGCGCACTGCGTGCACAATTAACCGCAACGGGCGTGGCACCT
>WFTF01000087.1 GCA_015485575.1 Patescibacteria group bacterium
ACGCAACAGGGGGCACCAATCAGATCACCAACCCATCAGCGGAAGGATCCTACGAGATCAGCATTGGTGGGACCATGACTGATTCCGGCGCTACCCGTGTGGTCATCCTTACCGCGGTGACGGTGAGTGCTGCAGTGAATACTTCGTTCAATTTTTCCGTGTCGGGAGTGGCAGCCGGAGGTACGGTAAATGGGGAGCCGATTACCGGTGCAACCGGTTCTACGACCATTCCATTTGGGGTACTTACCTCGGGTAGTGCAAGTACCACAGCCCAACTGCTGACGGTCAGCACCAACGCCGCAAACGGCTACAGTGTGACCGTGCAGACAGATGGGGCACTGCGCTCCAATACCGGTGCGGATATTGACGGATTCATAGACGGCTCGGATACCAATGTGCCTACATCATGGGCGACCCCCACAGGGGTAATTGGCAACGAGAACACCTATGGACATTGGGGGCTCACATCAGATGATGCGACAACCACTCGCGCAAACGAGTTTGGACCACAGGAGTTCATCGCCGCATCGACCACACCGCGTGTGGTAATGAGTCACGATGGACCTGCAAATGGAACAGGAATGGGTGTAGGTACCACAACGGTGGGATACAAGGTGGAAATCTCAGCGCTGCAAGATGCGGCTGATGATTACTCCACAACCCTCACCTACATAGCCACTCCGGTTTTCTAGTGCGTATCGTTTACACTTTACTTCACGATTTGCGCTGACGTCGGCATATATTGCAATAACTTGAGCTCAAGAAAAACCTATCTCCCACCACGAGAAGGTTTTTCTTTTTGTCTTTTGCTTCAACACGTTCAGATGTCAGAAGAGGAGAGTACCTATAAGCGTTCACATGTATCTTTAATATGTATACACACCTTCTCTACCTGTCTGTGGCATATTACTACCGACCCATGCGGTATAAGAACGTTTGATGAATACACTCTTTATTTCGATATATCGCAATAAAGGAGCATATAAAGCCCAGTACAATGTTGCGATATATCGAAACATTGTACGGTCGAGAGTGTCGGCTATGGAGGGGGTTCATCACTTCGTTCCAGCTTTTTACCCACACAGGCAAAGTGGGTTTGCATGGCCACTGATACCAACAGAAAAGGCAACGGTGGTGTGGTCCGACTCGCTTTTGTTCCGCCCTAGGATAGGGCGGAACAGATTGACTCCGGTATTTCAATTCCCGCATGAGTGACGCAGGTCACTCACTCACTTACCCTCCACCGAAAATACAAAACCACCCTAACGGGCGGTTGTATTTTGGTGGAGCAATTGACTCCAGGTAAGAACCTTTCTAATGGAAATGAAGTGTGAAATTTCTTCAAAAATCATTAACCTGTGGTGACTAGTCCATGGATACACTCAGAGATAAATCGAGTGCCTTAGCAATTCGCTGCAGTGTTTGAAGGGTAGGATTACCTTCCCCTCGTTCTAGTCGAGAAATCACAGGCTGGCGACTGCCGATAGCTTTTGCTAGTTGAGTTTGTGACCATCCACGCTTGATACGTTGGCGAATAATGGCTTTAACCACTTCATACTCCGGACTGAGAGCGTCATATTCAGCTTTAACTGTGGGATTTTTGAGAGCCTGAGTCTTAAATTGTTTGAATGTAGTTGTCATAGGTTTAATATAACTTATAAGTTATATTAGTGCAAGTTATCTTTTGCTGCTCTGGCTTTATGTAATTCCTTTTCGGGAGTTTTCTGTGTCTTTTTAATGTACGCATGTAATAAAACAGCTTTGTTTTTATGAAAACAGTAAAATATTCGTATTTCTCGTGTGCCACGTATGCGAAGTTCTAGTAGACCATCAGTTAAATGTTTACTGTGTGGCATACTTAACTGATTTTCAAATTCTTCAAGTAACTCAATGGTTTTGATAGCCTTGGCTACTTCTTTTTCAGTGAGCGACTTAAGGAATGTTACTATTGTATCCAAAAGGATAATTTGCATGATGACAGTATACCAAAATGAAGAGGCTTAGCCGGTGCTGGGTAAACCTCTTTAGTTCTGTGGAGATGTGGGGAATGATCCTGACGGTCACCAAGCTATCGTGTTTCGCTTTGCTCACAAAAATAGCTGGTGCCGCGGGACACACCTCACTCGTATTTTGCTCTAGGGAAGGAGCAAAATACATCGCTCCGGCGGTTCAATTCCTACGTGAGTGACGCAGGTCACTCACTCACTTACCCTCCACCAAAAATACAACCACCCTAACGGGTGGTTGTATTTTGGTGGAGATGTGGGGAATTGAACCCCAGTCCGCGTTGCTGCGTTATTACGCATCTACAGTGTGTAGTCGATTCTTTGATTTAAAGTAGATAGCTAAAGATACGACCAGATGCTACCTACTCGAGTTTGCAGAATTTCGTTCCCGTGCGCAAACAAACACGGGAATATATTCTCATGCTATTACACCGGATTCCTCTCTATGAGAACTCAAGAGGACCGATGTCGTCGTCGGCGAGGTAGTAACAACTACGCAGTCGCGAACGCGAAATCCTTAGCAGTAAAGTAAGGACTTTTTACGCTATTCTTTGCACGTAAATATGATCATCGTTTTTACGCAGGCGATAATCAGCTGCGACACTGCACACAATAACAAACATCAACCGTCGATGCCTGGCATCCCCGGCACCTCTTTTATGCGCTTTGCACATAAAAGAGGTGCCGGGAGGCATGTGCATTTGGATACAGAAAGATGGGGGCGACCAGAGACTGCCCAAGTCGCCCAACTTTGTTTCATACGAGCTGCAAATCCGCCAGATTCGCATCAACCCAAGCCTCAATAGCGGCTATCGGGTCATCTCCGTCTTCACGTGCCGTTTTCATGACATGCAGAAGGTCTCGAGAAAAGTGCTCGAGATTGTCGTAGCGTACCCTTGCCACGGTCGCCATTTTCGCTGCCAGCTCAATGGTCTCATCGTCAACCATGAGTCCGGCCGGCATCTCCAGTAGCGCCTCAAAGTCGCGCCCTGTGGACGCGGCGCCGATGAGTAACCCACAAGAAAAATCTGACATTTGCCTCTCCGTTGTGTACCCCCGTGTCCCTTACCCGGGGGGATGGTGATGTTCCACCATCTTCCTGTATCCAAAAGTGTTTTTTGTTCTGTCAAAAAACTAGCGTCCCTTCATGAGGCGATCAATTGCTCGCTTACTATCACGCTGCTTTAACGCCTCTCTCTTGTCCACCTTCTTTTTACCACGAACCAAGGCGATTTCCAACTTGATTCTGTGACCTTTATTATACAATGATATAGGGACTACTGTCAACCCAGCGGTATGTAGCTCTTTTTGAATCTTTGCCAGCTCTTTTTTTGAGAGCAAGAGTTTTCGTTCACGAGCGGGGTCATAGCTATCGGGTGTGTTTTTTTCTTGGTAGGGGGAAATGGTTGCCCCCTTAAGATACGCTTCACTGTTTTTGAAGATGACGTAGCTGCCTGCCAGTGACCCTTTGCCGGCGCGAATTGCCTTCACCTCATGCCCGAGCAACACCAAACCGGCCTCAAAGGTCTCAAGGATTTTGTAATCAAAGGTCGCTTTTTTGTTGCGGATATATGCAGCCATATTGTAGAGCATACTATACGTATTTGTTGCGCCAAGGGCAACAAGTATTATTGGGAGAGGGGAGGCTTGCCACTTTCTCTGCACATGCATGTGTGAAGCATAGCGTTTATCCACTTTTTCTGTATAATAGCTCTCACCATGTCTGAATCTGAAAAAAACAATACAAACAAGAAACATATACGCAAAGATGCCGATGGCGATACACGTGCGCATGTATCCCAGAAAGATACCAAGGCACAAAAACCGGTAGAGAAAAAAAATACAGAGAAAAAGGGAGTGCAACTGCCGAAAATTTCCGTTCCGGGACCGAA
>WFTF01000088.1 GCA_015485575.1 Patescibacteria group bacterium
CCATTTCATTACCACTATCGTATCATGTATACCCACTTCCCTCATGTGACAATATATGATAACGTATATGCCACTTGCGTCGGTGGCAGAGTGGTCAAATGCAGGAGGCTGTAAACCTCCCGGAGTATTCCTACGGGGGTTCGAATCCCTCCCGGCGCACAATTTCAAAACACCCTTCGTGGGTGTTTTTAAATTGTGTGACGGGAAGAAAGCAAACTGCTTTGCTTTCGTGGGATTCGAACCGCCGGAGTGATGTTTTCTGCCCTTCCCCAGGGCAGGAAACGAGCGAGGCGTGACCCGTGGTTCTTAACGAACGCAGTGAGTTTAGAAACCATCAGGTTCGAATCCCTCCCGGCGCACAAAAAATAAAAAACGGCTCACTGCCGTTTTTTGTTTATGGGTGACGGGAGTGCGCAAGTGTTTTCTGAAGTGATTAACGAAAGAACACACGAGCAGGATTCGAAAAGGTTAACTAGTATTTTGTGACGCAAGGAACAAAAATACTGATAACCTGTACTGAAGTTGTAAACTTCGAATCCCTCCCGGCGCACAACATAGGATGAAACACTATTCTATGTGGAGATATTGTACGAAACATGATTTTTTTACCGAAAGTCTCGATAGAGAGCTTGACGGTATGGCCAAATGATTACTATCCAGAAAAGAGCTGTTGCTATCCACATAAAAACCAGCTACGATTGAAAAAGAGAGTATCGAGAAGGAGGGAGTAAAATGTTCCTAAGGACAGCTTACACGACCCTTGCTATCCTGTTGCTTGCTGTGCAGACACAAGCACAAGAAAGCCCCTCGTCGGGAATTACGTGCTTCCAAAAAGCACTCGTAGAGGCTCGTGCGGGCGCCAACTTGCAGGAAGTCCTTCGCCGCTATATCAGCGTTCCCGATATTGCCCGACGCGCCGCGTGGCGCAAATGGCGCATTCGTTGGGGGAATCTGAATGATGAACAAAAACAACGACTCCTGAAGGCGGTTGAAAGCACACTAACAAAGTTTGAAAGGAAAATGTTTTATAACATTGATCTGGGTTCTTTTGCTCTGAAAGAGACTCGTACCCGATACGGATACAAACTCTGGGGTTCCTATCGTACACGTACAGACGGTTCATTGGATCGCTTTGAACTGGACATTGCAACTCCCAGCTGTATGGTGGTTCGTTTTGTTTGGAATAATATAGCACTCAGTGACTATGTCGCACGTACCATTACCATAGCCGATCAGTAATCGGCTATTTTTCTTATGGTATATAACGTTCAAGAGCATTCACAGTGTTGAAAACTGTATTTGGATTATACGATAAAGTTTTCAAAATGCGGGCGAAAAAATTGTTATGCCTCATCAACATTATGGTGAAAAATTCTTGAACCGCATACTCTTTGTTATGCGATGTGACTGGCTAGATTAGACACCAAATACAGCATCAAGAACACCAAATATAAATCCCAGTACCAGGAATATAAACATGATAAAAAGCTGTCCCATTATTCCATAGCCCAACACGGCAAATGCTCTTTTTATAAATCTATCTGAATTAAGCCAACCTTTGTAACTATAAGTATCCTCTTTTTTAGTCATAATGATTATATGTTACGTAATGATTAAAGTTTAAGAAAATTGTTTCATATTTCTACTGCAAAGAAGATATAAAAACACTTACTACTATATATCAAAACACCATCCGATCTCGTCAATGACCCCCATAATACTTTACTGAACAAGATGCAATATCCAACAGAGATAAATCAGAAGAAGCCGATTCAAGACAAACAATTGGGAAATGTAAACAAATCAACTTTTTACTACAAACAAGATGAATACATTTCCTCTGTCTACCACATTGCGGGAGGGCCGATCAGTATTTCAACTAAGCACACTGGCGATTACCTCAGTGGGGGTGCTGGTTCTTATTTATTCTCCTCCGCCCCTGCAGTCATACCTCCGGTAAGGGTCAGCGTCAGTACTTCAAACGCATCATTTTCAATGACTTTCAATTTGTCTTTTGAAACAACAACCATCTCACCTGAAATTGAAAATGGAGTTGGGAGAAAGACCGTCACATGCCTCTTTAAGTTAAATCCTGACATATCTTTTTTTGTAACAAATCCAACCTTGAGCACATCATGATCCAGCATAACCCACACCGGATTTTTAAAAATCTGCTCTTTACCGGAAACTATGTCATATATTTTTTCAAGTGATACATACGTCTGGTATAACCGTGAATTTGGTTTTAGTAATCTCTTGAAAGCACTATTCAGTCTACCTGCGATGCTGTATGTAAAAATAAATCCAACCAAAATAAAGGTCGGTATACTAAGAAGGACAAACGCAACAATCAACCACACAGAATAAGAAAGAAAAATCGGTGTTATAAACTCTTGTAAGAGGGTAACTATCTGCACAAGAAGCAATATCGGTATCACAATTAACGCCCCGACAAAAAAGTGCTTTATTAATTTTTTATAAGAAGGTATTTTCATACGCTTATGTGTTCTATACGCATCAAATAAAAATAACTTCCACACTTATTCTATCCAAAACCGCTGACCATGGTATCTGCAAAACCCTCACAATCACTTGTGAGGGTTTTACCGAGCTTATGCCGCAGTCGCGGCAGTTTGTTTTCTGGTCGCTTTTCGAGCGGCTTTCTTCTTTAAACCTTTCTTTTGTACCTGAAATGCCAACTCTTGCTTCCCTTTTTGCATACTCACACGAACACTACCTCCCTGCAGCATACCCTGTCCTACCATCTGAGAGGCAACCGGCGTGAGGATCTTGCTTTGAATCACACGCTTCAGCGGGCGGGCGCCAAATCGTGGATCATACCCTTCCTGTGCAAGATAGCTATAGACATCTTTGGTCAAAGTCAGTTTGATATCCTTTCCGGCAAGTCGCTTCTGCACCTCCTCAACCTGCATTTTTACAATAGATTGGATGGTGCTTTGTCCCAAGATGTCAAAGATAACAATCTCATCCAAACGGTTGAGGAACTCCGGACGGAAGTAGTTTTTCAAGCTGTCCATGACCTTATCTTTTGCTTGGACATACTGCGAGGCCTCATCACGCGCGTCGGTAAAGCCAAAGCTAGACATGCGATCAATGTGCTCTGCACCTATGTTTGAGGTCATGATGATAATGGTGTTTTTGAAGTTCACCTTGCGACCCTTTGCATCAGTTAGGTGACCCGAGTCAAGCACCTGCAAGAGGACATTGAATACCTCAGGGTGTGCTTTTTCTATCTCATCAAGCAAGATAACCGAGTACGGACGATGGCGTACTTTTTCGGTAATAGATCCTCCCTCATCGTGACCCACATACCCCGGAGGTGAACCGATGATTTTTGAGACCGAGTGCTTCTCCATAAACTCCGACATATCCACCCGCAGCAATGCCTCCGGGTCATCAAACATAAACTCGGCGAGCACCTTTGATAACTCGGTCTTCCCCACTCCGGTTGGCCCCAAAAACAGAAAGGATCCAATCGGACGGTTGGGGTCGGCAATACCTGCACGTGATCGCTTCACCGCGTCAGACACCAACTGTACCGCACGTTCTTGTCCTATAACCCGCTGTTGCAAATCTTTCTCCATGCGTGCCAGCTTCTTCGCTTCCTCTTCCATCATGCGCGCAACGGGGATACCGGTCCACCGTGACACCACCGCTGCAATATCCTCTTCGGTAATCTCTTCCTTGAGCAATCTGCGAGACCGTTGCAGCTTCTTCAGACGCTCCATTTTTGTGTGCAGTTCTTTCTCCAGAGCGGGAATGGTGTCATACCGTATCTCAGCCGCCTTGGTTAAGTCTGCCATCGCTTCAGCATTTTCGGCCTCCACACGCAACTCCTCCAGCTCTTTCTTCAGAGCTGCAATGGCATGCAGTGCCTCCTTCTCATTATTCCACTTCGTTTCTAACGCTGCGGTTTTTTCACGCAGTTCTCCTATCTCCGCATCAATTTCACGCAAGCGCGCACGCATCTTGCGCTTTGCACTTGCATCAAGTGTCTCCTCATCTTTTTTCAGCGCTTCTTTCTCAATCTCCAGACGTCGTACATCCCTGTCGGCAAGTACGAGTTCTTCGGGCTTATTCTCCAATGAAATGCGTAGCGCAGAAGCAGCCTCATCAATCAAGTCCACTGCCTTGTCCGGCAAAAAGCGATCTGTAATGTAGCGACTGGATAAGTTCACCGCAGACACAATGGCTTCATCAGTAATGCGCACTCCATGGAAGAGTTCGTACTTTTCTGCGATACCGCGCAGAATGGAAATAGCATCCTCCTGTGACGGCTCATGCACGTGTACCGGCTGAAAACGACGGGTCAATGCGGGATCTTTTTCTATATGCTTCTGATACTCCTTGAGCGTGGTCGCGCCAATAATCCGTATTTCACCTCGTGCAAGCGCCGGTTTGAGCATGTTGGACGCATCCATAGATCCCTCAGACGCTCCTGCACCCACGATGGTATGCAGTTCATCAATGAAAAGAATAACACTCCCCTGAGCAGACTCAACTTCCTTCATGACCGCCTTCAAGCGCTCTTCAAACTCTCCGCGAAACTTCGTTCCGGCAACCAAAAGTCCCAGATCCAGTGTGAGAATCTCTTTTTCTTTCATTGATTCGGGCACGTTTCCAAGCGCAATCATTTGTGCCAACCCTTCCGCAATAGCGGTCTTCCCCACACCCGCCTCGCCAATGAGTACGGGGTTATTTTTGGTACGCCGTGACAATATCTGTATCACCCGCTGCACCTCAACGTCGCGACCGATGACCGGATCCAATTTATTGTCCTGCGCCAGTTTGGTGAGATTGCGGGTGTACTTTGAAAGTGCACGAAACTTTTTCGGCTGCTGTGCATCGGTAATGTTATTATCACGGATGTCCTGAATGGCTTTTGCTACCTGTTCATTTTGAATTTGCATACGCTGTATAACCTCAATTGCCGGTCCCGGATACTCGAGTGCCGCCATAAACAGGTGCTCCACACCCACATACGAGTCGCCAAGCTGTTCCGCAATACTTGCCGATTTCTCCAGTGCCTTTGCCAACTCGGGAGTGAGATAGAGTTGGTATGACTGTGAGACGGTTGAAGACATATCGGGATCCTCAAGAGACTCAAGCAGCAGGTCTGTCATTTCAATAATATCAATATCCAGCTGATCCAAAATGGCAATCACCGCACTCTCATCTTGCATGGTCAAAGCCGCCAACAGGTGTGTCGGGCTCACATGATTTTGACCACGCTCAATGGCAAGCTCGTGCGCCTTGCGAATCGCTTCCTTTGCTCGTGAAGTGAAGTTGTGAAAATTGGGCATAATAATAATCCAAATGTTAGTTCCTATAGTTCATTATACGTCAGTCTCAACCGTTTCTGTCAGTAGTACACAGTTTTCCATTGCAGCCATGCAGTATATCGGTATGTATCTATATTGCAACGAATCTAAGATTCAGTCAAGAAATTGGCTTATTGTCTATTTGCGAGGCGCACCTCCGATTGACGCATGAGTGAAATGTGTTCCTTAAGTGCCTTCACCGCATGGTCAATATCGCGCTTTGTGGTTTCCTCACCCAAGGTAAAGCGAATGGTGCTTTGTGCGCGCTCTTCATCCTTGGTCATTTCCCTTACGACCGCACTGCCTGAAGTGTGCAAACTGCCGCATGCCGACTTTGTGGAACAGGCAATGCCTTTTTCATCAAGCGACACCACCGCAAACTCTGAGTCCATACCCCGTATGGAGATGTTTACATTGTTAGCGATACGCCTCTCTCCCTCCGGTCCATTGAGCACCACTCCTTTTTCTGTTCGTAGCTGTGCAATCATGTAGTCACGCAGCGCAGTTACTTTCTCTGTACGCTGGGATAATCGCTCTTGCGCAATACGCAATGCGTGTGACGCACCCACAATTCCCGGTACATTTTCCGTAGCGGGACGTAGAGTACCTTCTTGCGGCCCACCATGCAGTATGCCTTGCAGATCCACCCCGTGCCGTCGCGCGAGTATCCCCACACCCTTTGGACCGTAGCACTTACCGACATCCAAAGTGAGTATATCTACCTTCAGACGATCCGGTGCACAAGGTAGCCACAAAGGTGCCTGTGCCGCATCCAGATGCAGGTATATACGGGTTTTGTGTTCTTTTTCAAAGGCACGCACGATCCGTGCCAACTTACCCACCTCCTGTACGGTTCCCACCTCACTGTTTGCATAAGCGAACGACACTAGTATCGTCTGTGCCGAGAGCGCATCTTTCAACGATTGTGTCTCAATCATCCCGAACGCATCCACAGACAGATAGGTGACCTGCACCCCAAGAGAGTAAAGATACGACAGTGTTTGCGTCACCGACGGATGCTCAATGCGTGTAGAGAGTATTTCCATATCTGCATAAGCACGCCCTGCACGCCGATACGCCTCCACCGCTCCTATCAGTGCAAGATTGTTGCTCTCAGTTCCGGAAGCGGTGAAAAACACATCCGCCGGACGGATTTTCAGTGTGGATGCCACCTCCCCTCGTGAGGTCTCAACCACATGACGTGCCGTAACACCCTCCCGATGAATGGCACTGGGGTTTGCAAAGTGTGTGGCGTAGTAGGGCTGCATACTGCGCAACACCCCCCGACGCACCGGCGTTGCCGCCGCGTAGTCAAGATATATACGTTTGTTCCGATAAAACCATACCATACCAATTGGCGTCATAATGGCATACTTTGTTCTACAGCTCAATCCGTACCCGCACAACGCAGCCTGATAATTGGTCAA